>NZ_DATMIO010000001.1:0-2921 GCF_035554235.1 Microbacterium sp.
ACGCGGTCTTCGCCGCCGACCTCATGGCGCTCCGCCCGCACGTGGGGCAGGCGGCATCCGCGGCAAACCTGCGTTCGTTCCTCGCGGGCTCGGCGATCGTCGCGAGCCACCGCGACCCGGCGGTGTGCACGCGCGTGCAGGACGCATACTCGCTGAGGTGCTCGCCGCAGGTGCACGGCGCCGCCCGCGATACCGTGGACTACGCGGCGACGATCGCGTCGCGCGAGCTCGCGAGCGTCGTCGACAACCCCGTGATCACCGACGACGGCCGCGTCGAGTCGAACGGGAACTTCCACGGCGCCCCCGTCGCCTATGTGCTCGACTTCCTCGCGATCGCGGTGGCCGATGTCGCGTCGATCTCGGAGCGCCGCACCGATCGCGCCCTCGACCAGACCCGCAGCAATGGCCTGCCGCCGTTCCTCGCCGACGAAGTCGGGGTCGACTCGGGCCTCATGATCGCGCAATATGCCGCCGCCGGCATAGTCTCCGAGCTCAAGCGACTCGCGGTTCCGGCATCCGTCGACTCGATCCCTTCCAGCGCGATGCAAGAGGACCACGTGTCGATGGGCTGGGCGGCCGCGCGCAAGCTGCGCCGCGGGATCGACGGGCTCGCACGCGTGCTCGCCATCGAGGTGCTCACGGGCGCCCGCGCGATCGATCTTCGGGCGCCGCTTCTGCCGGGACCCGTGACCGGCGCGGTGCGCGACCTGGTGCGCACGGTTGCGACCGGGCCCGGGCCCGACCACTTCCTCTCACCCGACATCGAGGCGGTGACCGACCTCGTGCTGAGCGGCCGGGTCGCCGCAACCGCGGAAGGAGCAACACCATGACCACCACCGAGACCCGGCACATCACCGCGGCCCGTGGCAACGAGAGAACCGCCAAGAGCTGGGGTGCCGAGGCGGCCAAGCGCATGCTCATGAACAACCTCGACCCCGAGGTCGCGGAGCACCCCGAAGACCTGGTGGTCTACGGCGGCACGGGCAAGGCCGCCCGCAGCTGGGAGGCATACGACGCGATCGTGCGCACCCTCGACGAGCTCGAGCCCGACGAGACGCTCCTCGTGCAGTCGGGCAAGCCGGTCGGCGTCTTCCGCACGCACGAGTGGGCGCCGCGCGTGCTGATCGCCAACTCGAACCTCGTGGGGGACTGGGCGACGTGGCCCGAGTTCCGCCGCCTCGAGCAGCTCGGGCTGACGATGTACGGACAGATGACCGCGGGCTCGTGGATCTACATCGGCACGCAGGGCATTCTGCAGGGCACCTACGAGACCTTCGCGGCGGTCGGTCGCTCGCTCGGTGCTTCGACAGGCTCAGCAACCGACGACCTCGCGGGAACACTCACGCTGACGGGCGGATGCGGCGGCATGGGCGGCGCGCAGCCGCTGGCCGTCACCCTCAACGGCGGGGTGGTGCTGATCGTCGACGTCGACGAGTCGAGGCTCGCCCGGCGCGTCGAGCACGGCTACCTCGACGAATACACGCGCGACCTCGACGACGCCGTCGCGCGGGTTGTGTTCGCGAAGACCGAGCGGCGCGCGCTGAGCGTGGGCGTCGTCGGCAACGCGGCCCTGGTGTTCCCCGAACTGCTACGGCGCGGCATCCCGATCGACATCGTCACCGACCAGACCTCCGCGCACGACCCGCTCGCCTACCTCCCGGTCGGCATCGACGTGGGGGACTGGGCGGCAGCGGCCGAGCGCGACCCGGAGGGGTTCACCGACCGCGCGCGGAAGAGCATGGCGGCGCAGGTCGCGGCGATGGTCGGATTTCAGGATGCCGGGGCCACCGTCTTCGACTACGGCAACTCGATCCGCGCCGAGGCGCAGCTCGGCGGGTTCGCGCGTGCGTTCGCCTTCCCCGGCTTCGTGCCCGCGTACATCCGGCCGCAGTTCGCCGAGGGGCGCGGGCCCTTCCGCTGGGTGGCGCTGTCGGGCGACCCCGAAGACATCCGCAAGACCGATCGCGCGATCATGGAGCTCTTCCCCGACAACCCGGGGCTCGTGCGCTGGCTCGAGAAGGCCGGCGAGGCCGTGCGCTTCGAGGGGCTGCCCGCGCGCATATGCTGGCTCGGATATCAGGAGCGGCACCTCGCGGGGCTCAAGTTCAACGAAATGGTGGCTTCGGGCGAGCTCTCGGCGCCGATCGTGATCGGCCGCGACCACCTCGATGCCGGATCGGTGGCATCGCCCTACCGCGAGACCGAGGCGATGGCCGATGGATCCGACGCGATCGCCGACTGGCCGCTGCTGAACGCCCTGCTCAACACCTCGAGCGGCGCATCGTGGGTGTCGATCCACCACGGCGGCGGCGTCGGCATCGGCCGCAGCATCCATGCCGGGCAGGTCACCGTCGCCGACGGAACGGCGCTCGCCGCCGAGAAGCTCGAGCGCGTGCTGACCAACGATCCCGGGTCGGGCGTCATGCGGCACGTGGATGCCGGTTACGAGCGGGCCAAGGAGGTCGCCCGCGAGCGCGGACTCAACATCCCGATGCTATGACCATCCCCCTGCGCGAGACTTCAGTTGCGCACCTTCATCGGGCCTCGGAAGAGCCACAAGTGAAGTTTCGCGCAGGAGGAGGCGGGGTGTGTTGAGGACCCTGATCACGAACATCGGCGAACTGACGACCAACGTCGGGGTTCCCGGCGATCCGTGCGGCACGATCCGAGACGGTGCCGTGCTGATCGAGGGCGGGCGCATCGCGTGGGTGGGCTCGGCCGGCGACCCCGAAGTCCTGGGTTTGGGGCGCATCTCCTCCGTCGGGGCGCAAGACGCGCGCCCCAGCGGAGGGATCGCGCCCCAAACCGGGGCCGGCGGAGGGATCGCGCCCCAAACCGGCGTGGGAGGGGGAGATGCGCAGGCCGCCGCGGCGATCGAGATCGTGGATGCCGGGGGCCGCGCGGTCATCCCGGGTTTCGTC
>NZ_DATMIO010000002.1:0-3030 GCF_035554235.1 Microbacterium sp.
GTGCACTAGGCCGGACTATGCGACGTCTCCAGGCATCCAGCCGCCGAAACGAGCGGATGCGCCTTGCAATACTAACCGCTCCTCGCGAGGCCGGTGAACCCGAGAAGGTCAGCGCAGATTGCCGTTCGAGCAGGTCTCTTGCGCCGCCGTGCTTCCCGAGATCTCCGAAGGCAGCGCGATCGGCTGCTCGGTCGGCGCCGTCGTCGCGCCCGGGGTCGCCTCGGTCGCGGGAGGCGTCGTGGGCTCCACGGGTGGCGCCGTCGGCTCCGCGACCACGACCCCGTCGTTGACACCCGCCTTACCCGTGAGCTGCAGCGGCTGGTTGGCCGCGAGCGCCGCCCAGAGCTGGTCGGCGGCGTCCTCGTTCGGCACGACGTGATTGGGGTTCGCCGAGTCCGTGAGGGTCGGGTACTGGATGAACACGATCTCGTCGAACGGCACGTTCTTCAGCGCGAGCGCGATCTGCACGAGCGTCAGCGGATTCGTCAGGCTCGTGCTCGGATCGATGTTCTCGATCGCCGTGCGGGCGAGCTTGAGCAGCAGTGTGGGGTTGGTCAGCACCTCTTCGCTCACGAGCTTGCGTGCCAGGCGAGACATGTACTGCTGCTGGTTGCTGATGCGGCCGAGATCGCTGCCATCGCCCACGCCGTGGCGCGTGCGGAGGAACTGGAGCGCGTCGAGGCCGGCGATGTTGTGCGTGCCGGCCGTCAGATTGAGGCCGGTGTAGGGGTCGCGGATGCCGTGGGCCAGACACACGTCGACACCGCCGATCGCGTTCGTGATCTCGATCACGCCGCCCCACGTGACGGATGCGGCGTACTGGATGTCCTGCCCGCTCAGATCAGAGATCGCCTTCGCCGCGCACGAGAGCCCACCCACCGAGAACGTCGAGTTCAGCGGCTGCTTCGACATCGCCGAGGTCGTGTTGCCCTCTTCGTTCGTGCATGACGGGATCGGCATCATCAGGTCACGGGGAAAGCTGATGACCGTGACGCGACGAGGCGCATCGGAGATGTGCACGAGCATGTTGACATCATTGAGCTCGCCGCCCGCGTCAGGCCCGGTGCAGCGCTTGCCGAAGTACTGGGCGTACTCGGGCTCGCATGCATCCGTCCCCGCCAGGAAGAGGTTGACGCCCCCCTCGATCTCGCCGATGTTGGGCGGCGGGGCCTCCTGGCCCTCGAGCTCGACCGCATCGGCCGTGAACGTGGCGGTGAGATCGTACGCGAGGTAGGCGGCGACGCCGATGCCGCTGACGAGCACGACCGAGAGGCAGATCGCGAGGATCTTGGCGAGTTGACCGAGCGGATGCGGCGACTTCAGCGCCCCGTGGCGCGCCACCGTGTGGCGGCCGCGCTGGGGAGCCTTGGGGGCGTCGATCACTCGGATCCTCTCGAAGGGCATTGTGCAGAGGGCACAGTGCGGAGGGTGTGGGATTCGAACCCACGGGACATTGCTGCCCACTGGTTTTCAAGACCAGGTCCATCGGCCGCTCGGACAACCCTCCCGACGGGCGCCAGGCATCCGTCGAACAGTCGTCGAGTCTAGCCGACGCGGTCCGACCCATTCTTTCAGGGTCGCCTGGGCAGCCCCTGAATGGCGCTCCGCGCGTCGCGACTAGCGGCCGCCGGCCCGCAGCCTGCGCAGTGCGGCCGCGACGCCGCCCTCCTGCACCGACGTCGTGATGTGGCTCGCCGCATCCCGAACCTCTTGCGGACCCTGCGCCATCGCGATCGCGCGTCCCCCGTTGCGACGAGCCCACGCGAACATGCCGAGATCGTTACGCCCGTCGCCGATCACGAGCACGTGCGCCGGATCGAAGCCGAGCCATCCGCGCACGAGCTCGAGGGCGGTTCCCTTGTCGACGCCTTGCGGGGCGATGTCGAGCCACGCCGTCCAGCCGATCGCGTACGACACGTGGTTGAGGCCGATGTCCTCGACGAGGCGCGAGAAGTCCTCTTCGTCGTGCCCGGGCGAGACCACGACGACACGGGAGACGGGGGTGCCGATCAGCGCGTCGAAGGTCACCTTGCGGGCCCGTTCGAGGTTCCAGTCATCGATGATGTCGGTGTAGAGCCGCTCGCCGTCGGCGAGTTCGACCATGTAGCGCGCGTGCGGCAGGTGCACCCGCAGCAGCGTCAGCACCTGGGTCGGGTCGAACGTCTCGGTGTGGGCACGCACGTACTCCACGCCGTCGCGCTTCATGACGACGGCGCCGTTCGAGCAGACGACGTACTCGGGCTCGATGTTCAGGGCGCGCAGCATGTCTTCGGTGCCCGCCCAGCTGCGACCGGTCGCGATCATGACCTCGTGGCCGGCGAGGCCCGCGTCCTCGACGGCCTCGACCACGCCGGGACTGAGGGTCTCGTCCTCGAGGATCACGGTCCCGTCGACGTCGAGCACGATGAGCAGTCGCTCCGCGCCGTGGTCTTCGGCGACGTCTTCGACGATCTCGGCGGCTTCGCGGGGCGCAACGATCTCGACCTCGCCGGTGTGCGGAAGACTCACGCGATCGGCTCCATGACGTCGAGCCCGCCGAGGTAGGAGCGGAGCACCTCCGGCACCGTGACCGAGCCGTCCGCGCGCTGGTGCGTCTCGAGCAGCGCCACGATCCAGCGGGTGGTCGCGAGCGTGCCGTTCAGAGTAGCGACCGGCGTCGTCTTGCCGCTGCCACCCGATTCCAGCGAGGGGCGATGACGGATGTCGAGCCGACGTGCCTGATAGGTGGTGCAGTTCGAGGTCGAGGTGAGCTCGCGGAAGGCGCCCTGCGTGGGAACCCAGGCCTCGATGTCGTACTTCCGCGCCGCCGACGAGCCCAGGTCGCCCGCGGCGATGTCGATCACGCGGTACGCGAGACCGAGGGACTGCAGCATCCCCTCCTGCATCGCGAGCAGGCGCAGGTGCTCGGCCTCGGCATCCTCGGGCGTCGTGTAGACGAACATCTCGAGCTTGTTGAACTGGTGCACGCGGATGATGCCGCGGGTGTCTTTGCCGTGCGACCCGGCCTCGCGGCGGTAGCACGTCGACCAT
>NZ_DATMIO010000003.1:0-11105 GCF_035554235.1 Microbacterium sp.
GGGGTCGACGCGAACCTGTCTCGCTACTCGTACCTCGTCAGCCTCCTGCCGCGGCGGATCATCGACGACCTCGGACTCCGCATCGCGCTGCGCCGCCGACGGTACTCGTCCTATACGCCGGATCCAGCAGACCCGGCGCGCGGCATCCTGGTCGATACTCACGATGCCGCGGCGACCGCCCGCTCGTTCGCCCGTGTCACCGGCGACGGCGGCGAGGCCGAACGCTTCGCCGCGTTCTACGAGCGCATCGCCCCGCTGGCGCGCGCGCTGTTCCCGACGCTCACCGAGCCGTTGCTCACGCCCTCCGAGGCGCGCGCCCGCGTCGGCGACGACGAGCTGTGGGATGCGATCATCGAGCGCCCCCTCGGCGCGACGATCCGCGACGCGGTGAAGTCCGACATCGCCCGCGGCATCGTGCTGACCGACGGCCTCATCGGGACGTTCGCGAGCGCCGACGAGCCGACCCTGCGCCAGAACCGGTGCTTCCTCTATCACGTCATCGGCGGCGGCACCGGGGACTGGGACGTACCGGTCGGCGGCATGGGGCGCGTCTCCGCCGAACTGGAGCGAGCCGCGCGCGCGGCCGGCGCCGACGTGCGCACGCGCGCGCCCGTGACCGCGGTTTTGCCGGACGGCGAGGTGCGCACGGCGGGCGAGCACCCCACGGTGGTGCGCGGGAGGCTTGTGCTGAGCGGGGTCGGCCCGTCCGTGCTGGCGGGTTTGCTGCGGGCCGGCGGTGAAGCGGCCGACGCCGAGCGACCCGCCGGTGCGCAATTCAAGGTCAACATGCTCCTGCGGCGCCTGCCGCGGCTGAAGGACGCGGATGTCGCCCCCGAGGCCGCCTTCGCCGGCACGTTCCACATCAACGAGACGATGGCACAGCTGGAGGCCGCGTACACCCGCGGCGTGGCAGGCCTCATTCCCGACCCGCTGCCCGCCGAGGTGTACTGCCATTCGCTCTCGGACCCGAGCATCCTGGGACCCGAGCTGCGCGCAAGCGGCGCCCAGACGCTGACGCTGTTCGGGGTCCAGGTGCCGCACGCCCTCGCGGCCGACGCCGCCGATGCCGACGCCATCCGGGCGACACTGCTGGCGGCCGCCGAGCGCTCGATCGAGTCGGTGCTGGCCGAGCCCCTGTCATCCGTGCTGTACGAGGCCCCGGACGGGGCGCCGTGCATCGAGGGGCGCACGACCGTCGATCTCGAGGTGTCGCTCGGGATGACGGGAGGCGACATCTTCCACGGGTCGCTGTCATGGCCATGGGCCGAAGGTGACGGCACCGCGACCGGCCCCGCCGCGCGGTGGGGCGTCGCGACCGACCACGCCCGCGTGCTCGTGTGCGGCTCGAGCGCGCGGCGCGGTGGTGCGGTCAGCGGCATCGGCGGACACAACGCGGCGATGGCCGCGCTCGAGATGCTCGGCCGCTGAGCGACTCAGGACTGCGGCGGGCGCGGCGGCAGCGGGGGCGGCGGCGGGTATCCGCTGTCTCCGCCGGTGGGTGCCTGCACCGGGGGCACGGGCGGGGCGACCGGGGCTGCCGGTGTCGACGCGGGGGGCGCGGAGAAGGACGGGTAGCCCGTGTAGTACGCATTCCAGTCCGGCGTCCCGTCGGGCAGCACCGGAAGCGGCGTCACCCCGTCGACGTAGGTGGGCCACTGCGGCTGCACCGCGGCCGGGTAGTGCTGCCGCGGCCCGGTCGTCTTCGGCGCGTTGAGGGCGTTCACGAGCGGGATGAGCGCCGTGCCCACCGCCACGAGGATCGCGAGGGCGATCACGAGGCGCCAGTAGAAGTCGGCGTATTCGATCTCGCGGGGGAACATCAGCGGCACCAGCAGCATCACGGCGAGGATCGCGAGGAAGGCGATCGTGATCATCGCCACCACGCTCGTGAACGTCGTGACGTGCCGCGCGTGCGCCCTGAGGTAGAGGCGCACGTGCAGCAGCGCGAGGCGCAGCACGAGCACGATGCCGATGAACTCGAAGAACCGCGTGACGCCGTTGTCCCACGCCGACCAGTCCAAGTCGCCGAAGGAGTCGCGCACCGGCATCCAGATCTTCAGCGCTCCGGCGAGGAGCGCGATCACCCACGCGACCATGCTCGCGATGACGTACCAGTCCGGCCTGCGCGGTGCGACGTGCGCGTCGTAGAGCGCCGCGCCCGCGAAGGCCGCGAGCAGCAGGATGGTCAGGAACGCGCGGCCCACGATGCCGTTCCCCGGACCGACCAGCACCCAGATGACGCAGACGATCGCGGCCGCGATGAGTGCGCCGATCGCGATCCACACGGCGCCGCGCATCAGGCTCGGTCGTGTGGATGCGTCTTCGGGCGTACCGGCGGGGCGCAGGTCGGGCGGGGGCACAGTCATGGTGGTCCTCTCGTACGGGGGGCGACCCCCGTGCTCATCCTGACACGGCGCGATCCGCGCGCGACAGAGCCGCGGCATCCTGTGGAAAGAGCGCCCCGCGCACCCGCTGTGCAGGAGACCGTCCCGATCGCGATCACGCTGGCCCGGTCAGCCACCTGACGCGGACCGCGAATCCCTACACCAGGGAGCGCAGCCCTTCGGCGAGCGGGGTGGTCGGGCGGCCGATGAGACGCGAGAGGGTGCCGTCGGTGTCGGCGAGCGCGCCACCGCGGATGCCGGCATCCAGCGCCGTGACGAAGCCCGCGGTCCCGGCATCCAGTCCCGCGCCGGCGAGCGCCGCGGCGTGGTCGTCCGAGCTCAGCGCGACGTACTCGACCGGGCGGCCCGTGACCTCGGCCATGGCGGCGGCGAGATCCTCGAAGTCCCAGGCGACATCGCCTCCGAGCTCGTAGACCTCGCCGATGTGCCCATCGGCGAGCAGGACGGCGGCCGCGGCATCCGCGTAGTCTGCCCGACTCGCCGACGCGACCCTCCCGTCGCCGGCACTTGCGGCCACAACGCCGGTCTCGGCCGCGCGGGCGAGGTCGGGCGCGTAGTTCTCGGTGTACCAGTTGTTGCGCAGGATGACCGCGGGCAGGCCCGCCGCGGCGATGGCCTCTTCGGTCGCCTTGTGCTCCGGAGCGAGCACGAGGTCGGTCGTCGTCGCCTTCGGCGCGCTCGTGTAGACGAACTTCTGCACGCCGGCGACGGCCGCCGCATCGATGACGACCTGGTGCTGGGCGGCGCGCTTGCCGACCTCGGAGCTGGAGATCAGCAGCACGGTGTCGATGTCTTCGAGAGCGGATTTCACGACGGCGGCGTCGTCGTAGTCGAAGGGCACGACGCGGATGCCGCGCGCGGCGAGATCGGCGGCCTTCGACGCGTCACGGGCACCGGCGACGATGGACCGCGGCTCGGCGCCGCGGGCGAGGAGGCTGTCGATGACGAGGCGGCCGAGCCGGCCGGTGGCACCGGTGATGAGGATGGTCATGGGAGGTCCTTTCGTTGGAGTGACGAACGGTCCAGCGCTCCTACTCCCGATAACCTTCCCGCTGGCGGGTACCCACTTTCGGGTAAGGTACCTACATGGCGGTGAGTTTTGCGGAGATCAGGGAGTCGTCCGAGGGAGTCTTCACCGATGGCTGCGGCACCCGGGTCGTGCTCGATCACATCATGAGCAAGTGGGGCGTGCTCGTGCTGGCGTCGCTGTCGGATGGCACGCGGCGCTGGGGCGAGCTGCGTCGCGAGGTCGACGGCATCAGCGAGAAGATGCTCGCCTCGACCCTCAAGACGCTGAGCGCCGACGGGCTCGTGCACCGGGAGTCGTTCCCGGCCGTCCCGCCGCACGTCGAGTACAGCCTCACCGACCTCGGCCGCGACCTCATGGCCCGGATGCTGCCGCTCGTCGAATGGGTGGCCGTCAACGCCGACGCGATGCTGGGCCGCGACGACTGACCCCTTGTCCCGAACGACGAAGGCGCCCCGCGAGGGGCGCCTTTTCGTGGCGAGTGAGGGATTCGAACCCCCGAATGCAGAGCAGTCTGATTTACAGTCAGATCCCTTTGGCCGCTTGGGTAACTCGCCATCGCGCACCCGCCCGACTTGTACAGACGATCGGAGACGCGAGTAGTCATATTACTCCGCGGGGCAGGGCTCCCGAAATCGGAGAGCGTGGCCGGGTCTCGCGCGGCTGATCTTCGCGTGCGCTGCGCGAATTCACGCCGCGCGAGCAGGTGCAGCGCGAGCTCAGGTGCCGAGCGATTCCAGGTCGACGTCGGCGAGCGCGGAGGGCAGGCGCAGCAGAGCGCCCTCGAAACGGCACGTCGCGGCTGCGACATCCATCGCCCGCTCCAGCGCTTCGGCCCACTCGTCATCGCCCGCCGGCGGGCCTTGCACGAGCGATGCCACCGACGCGGCCAGCGTCGCGTCGCCACCGCCCATCGTGTCGATGATGCGCCCGGGCAGCACCGAGATCGGGCGGGTCACGACCACGTCGCCGGTTTCGAGCGTCGCGCCCGCCGCACCCTGCGTGGCGAGCACGGCGCGCGCGCCGAGGTCGACGAGGCGCGCCCGAAGCTCGTCCAAGGGGACGCCGTAGAGCAGCTGGGCGTCGTCGTCGCCGACCTTGATGAGGGCCGCGCCGGGCACGACCTGTTCGAAACCGCGCACGAACTCCGCGCGATCGGTCATCATTCCCGAGCGCGGATTGGGGTCGATCGCGACCGCAGCGCCCCGCAGCGCCTCGGCGAGTTCGAGGGTCTGCGCCACATCGTCGAAGGGGAAGCAGCTCACGACGACGTAGGGGGCCGCGGCGATGGCTTCGCGCTCGGCATCACCGATGCGGATGCGGCGCGCCTGCGCCGCCCGGTTGAAGACGTACTCCGGCTCCCCCGCGCCCGACCGGACGCTGACGGCCCGCGACGTGCCATGGGGCGACGGCGACGGGATGAGCACCACGCCGAAATCGTCGAGGTACGCGCGGATGTGCGCGCCGTCATCGTCGTCGCCGACCATCGCGATGAGGGATGTCGGTACGCCGAGCCGCGCGAGGCCCACGGCGACGTTCAGCGCCGCTCCCCCGACGAA
The DNA here is from genome assembly GCF_035554235.1 of Microbacterium sp. Classification (GTDB taxonomy): domain Bacteria; phylum Actinomycetota; class Actinomycetes; order Actinomycetales; family Microbacteriaceae; genus Microbacterium. The sequence goes on from NZ_DATMIO010000003.1 coordinate 4,992, forward strand.
CTCCCGCACACCGCGGTCGTCGCGCAGTTCATCGATCAGGGCGTCGCCGATGACGACGACCCGGTTCTGCTCGCTCATGCCGCGGCACCTTCCAGGATCTTCTCGACGAACGCCTCGGTGCGCTGCCGGGCCCCGTCGATGCGCCGGTCGACGCTCGCGCGCACCTCGCTCGGGGCGAGCGGAAGGGCGAGGCGCACGTTCTCGTGGCACGAGAGGTCGGCGCAGATGTACGTGCCGATGCTGTCACCGAGTTCGCCCGCGGGCAATGCCCGGCGCGCGGTGAAGAGCGCCACTTGGTCGGACGGCTGCATCGTGTGGCATATGTTGCAGAGAGCGGATCGGGCCCGCGACGTGCCGTCGGCCGCCCTCAGCACGACGCCCGTCGGGTGCCCCAGATGGTCGGTGACGAGGTAGCCCCGGCCTCGCGAGCGCGGGTCGCGCCAGGCGAAGAAGTCCAGATGGTCCCAGTCGGTGAGCACGAAGTCCGCGGGCAGGGCCGCGAGGCGCCGTTCGTCCGCGTCTGCGTTCACGAACGACGCGCGCAACTCGGATTCGCTCAGCGGATACATGGCACCACGCTGCCAATCTGTGAAGGGATCGCCAGTCTGCGAAGGGGATGCCAGTCTATGAGGGGTTGCCGATCTGCGAACGGAGCGCACCCCGCTACGAGCGAGCGGATGCCTCGGGCTCGGCCGCGACGGCGGCATCGGGATCCGAACCCGCGCGCTCACGGATGAGGAATCCGAATCCGAACGCGAGAAAGAACATCAGCACCCCGTACACAGCGGCCGGCAGGCTGAGCTCGACGGACCCGAGCACGCTCTGCGCGATCACGATCGCGAGGGTCGCGTTGTGGATGCCGATCTCGAACGACGACGCGATCGCCTGGCGCCTGCCGACGTTCAGCCAGCGCGGCACGAAGTAGCCGATCGCCAGGCTGATCAGGCAGAAGGCGATCGTGATGAGGGCGAGCCTCGCGAAGTTGTCGACGAGCAGCGCCCAGTTCGAAGCCACGGCGCCCGCGATGACGATGACGAGCACGATGACCGAGACGATGCGCACCGGCTTGTCCATGCGGTCGGCGAAGCGCGGCCACAGGCGGCGAACCAGCATGCCCGCGGCGACGGGGAGCAGCACGATCGCGAACACCTCGATGACCTTCGCCCACTGCATGCCGAGCTGGTCATCGAACGGCTCGAAGTACCAGATCGCGAAGTTCGTGATGAGCGGCAGCGTGATCACGGCGATCACCGAGTTGACCGCCGTCAGCGAGATGTTGAGGGCGATGTCGCCGCGGAACAGGTGGCTGTAGAGATTGGCGGTCGTGCCGCCGGGCGAGGCTGCGAGCATCATCATGCCGACCGCGAGCACCGGGGGAAGCTGGAAGGCGAGAACGAGTCCGAAGCAGATGGCGGGCAGCACGATCAGCTGACAGACGAGCGCAATGAGCACCGCCTTCGGCTGCTTCAGCACCCGCGCGAAATCGGCGACGGTGAGACTGAGGCCCAATCCGAACATGATGATTCCGAGGGCGACGGGCAATCCAATGGTGGTCAACGCTGACATGGGACTCAGTATCGCGTATGCGCGGACCGAGTGCCTACCCCTGTGGAGGGCGGGAATCCGAAATCTGGTGAGCGCTCGCCGGTTTCTTCGGGCGCGACCCCGAATTCGGGCCGCCGACTAGAATGCCGACATGGCTGATTCATCATTCGACATCGTCAGCAAGGTCGACCACCAGGAGGCGGACAACGCGCTCCAGCAGGCGCGCAAAGAGGTCGAGCAGCGCTACGACTTCAAGGGCACCGGCGCCTCCATCGAGTGGAGCGGCGAGGCGATCCTGATCAAGGCGGGCACTGAGGAGCGGGCCAAGGCCGTGCTCGACGTCTTCGAATCGAAGCTCATCAAGCGCGGCATCTCGCTCAAGAGCCTCGAGTCGGGCGAGCCGGCGGCCAGCGGCAAGGAGTTCCGGATCACCTCGACGCTCAAAGACGGCATCTCCCAGGAGAACGCGAAGAAGATCGGCAAGATCATCCGCGACGAGGCGCCCAAGTCGGTCAAGTCGCAGATCCAGGGCGACGAGCTCCGCGTGCAGTCGAAGAGTCGCGACGACCTGCAGGCGACGATCGCACTGCTCAAGGGCGCCGACCTCGACGTCGACCTGCAATTCATCAACTTCCGCTAAACGGGTCCTCTGACCTGGGCTTTTCCTGTTTCAGTCCGCACGGAGTCCGCAGAAGCAATCACTTCCGCCATGAACGAGGCTGTAGCAGTTCGCGTCTTATCCTCCGCAGATGGCCACAAATGGCTGTAGACGTTGAGAGTGATCGACGGCTGAGCATGCCCCAGAGCGCGCTGCACCGTAACGACATCGCAGCCTGACGCGATGAGGTTCGCGAGGCACTCCTCAAAGGTCGGCATCAGCCGCCCGATTCACCATGCTCGCCCTGGACGTTTCGATCTGTCTGGTCAGGTCTTCAACTGACGGCCCGCCGGGATGCCACGCACGCTCGGCCGCTTCGCGAGCGGTGAGCTTCGACGAGATCGCGTGTGCTTCATTCACCACCCGCCCGAGATCCCTGAGAGCCTGCTCACGCGTCTTCACCGCCCGACTGTATCGGAGAGCCCGGGCTCGTCACACACCCGCCCCTGGAGGTGGCAGCCACCGGCGTACCCTATGCGGATGGGCTCGTTCTCCGTTCGCGACCTCTCCGAGGCGTGACGGGCGGGGGCGGCCTGTCTACCGGAAACACCAGTCGAATGTATCGACTAAGGTCTCTGTAAAGGGTTTGGATCCGGGCTACATATGTGTCTATGATCGGGTTATTGCTCCCCGCCCTCCGCTATGCGGACTGGCGGGGCTTTTCTTACCGGGGGAGGCACGTTGGCGACCGCCCATGTCTTCGTCGACTACCAGAACGTCCATCTCTCAGCGTTCGAGTGCTTCGCCCGCTATCACGAGGCCAAGCACGATTATCTGGTGCACCCGGCCCGTTTCGCTGACCAGGTGTGCGCCGCGTGGACCACTCAGCACGGCGAGGAACTGACTGCCGAGAAGATCACGATGTACCGCGGCCTTCCCGACCCACGGAAGGAAGGCAAGGCGAACTCTCGAGTTCTTCGCCAGCACTCCATGTGGAAGAGGGACACGCGCGTTGTCGTCGAGACGCGACCGCTGAGATACCCGCGTGACTGGCCGGATACCCGCGCACAGGAGAAGGGCGTCGACGTGATGATGGCACTCGCTATCGTCCGGTGCGCCCTAGCCAAGTCGTGCGACAGGATTATCGTCGCAACCCGTGACACTGACATGCTTCCCGCCATCGAGATGGCCGAGGTCGAGAACCCGGGTTCCATCGTGATCGCGACGTGGGACGGAAACAGCGTCCTCCGGACGACGCCCCCGGTGCCAACCGTGCAGCTCGGTCAGCAGGCGTTCAACAAGAGCCGGGACACCAACATCTACTCGTAACGTGCAGTCCGCACGGAGTCCGCAAACCCATCTCCAATCAACTGGATTCGACTGAACTCAATCGGGTTCGAATGCACCTAGATCCGCATGGTTCCGTGCTTCATCTGTAGCTACCTGCACTCACCTGCAGTCCGCCTACCGTTCATCAACTTCCGCTAGCGCTCGCCCCGACCTGGGATTTTCTGACTTCCGTCCGGAGAGAGTCTGCGGAATCCGCGACGGAGGCCATGAAGGGCCACCGGTCCATCCATGATCCGGCCCGCTCCGCCCATGCGATCCGTCCGGCGCGGGGGTCGACGTACCGGCCGGTGGGCACCGGCTCGAGCCGCCGCCCGGTGCATGACCAGGCGGCGGCTGTCGAGTCTCAGTCCTGTTACAGCTTGCGAGGCCGCCGCCACCACATCAGTCCGCCGAACACGATCAGCAGCAGGGCGCCCAGCAGACCGGGACCCCAGATGCTGCTGCCGGTGACGGCCAACCGGGTGACCAGCGTCGATGTGGTCGCCTCGCCGGCACCGGGCTGTCCGTCGAGGGCGAGTGCCACAAGGGTCGGGTCGGAGACCACGAGGTTCTCCAGCACGGCCCCGTCCGGTGCGCTGGCCGCGACCCGCACCGCGTAGGTGATGGTTGCGGTCTGTCCCGCGGTGAGGCCGCCGACCCAGGTCAACGTCGTGCCCGTGACCGCGACAGTTCCGGTGTCCGCCGCGGCGTCGCCGAGGTAGCTCGCATTGTCGAGGACCTTCGAGAGGTCATCCGTGATGACTGCCGGATCGCCGGCAGGGATGTCGACCTCGCCGGTGTTGGTCACCGTCACCGTGTAGTGCGCAGTGCCGCCCGGCTCGATCGTCCCCTGCGCCACCGACTTGGTCACATTCAGCGCCGGCAACTGCGTCTGCGTCACAGCACACGACGGTTCCGCGCATGCGTCACCGGTCGGCGTGAGAGGGTCATCTTCGATCGGCAGCGCCGCGAACACGGTGTTCACCAGTTCGGCGTTCCCGCCGTCGGCGATAGTGACCGTGTACGTGATCGTGACGCTGTCGCCCGCCTGGAGAGGCGCGGATGCCCGGTACTCAGGCAGCCCCGTGTACGCGATCGTCGCGACATCCGGTGCAACGGCCGGACCGGTCGTGAGCTGGGCATCGTCGAGGACGTCGGTGAGGTCATCCCACACGACCGCCGGGAACAGCGCGGTGAAGTCGCCTTCGCCCACGTTCTCCATCGTCACCTCGTAGACCACCGTGTCACCGATGCGCAGCACCGGATCCGAGGGCGTAGCCGCCTTCGTGACCTCGAGCTCCGGGACCAGGATGTCGGCCTGCGCGACCGCGTCGGTCGCAATGACGCCATCGACACCGGACTCGACCGTGGCGGTGTTGCCCCACCCGCCGGTGGCGCTTCCCTGGTCCGCGGGCAGCAGCGCGCGCACCGTCACGTCGAACACGTGGATCGCGTTCGACGGCAACAGGGTGCCATCGGCCACCAGCTGAGTCTGAGACTCGCCATCCCAATCGGCTTGCACCGTGGGCGAACCGTCGCGGCCCGCCGCCGATTCGACCGTGATCTGCGTGCCGACCGGGAAGTCCAGCTCGTCGACCAACCCGTAGCTCAGCGGCACGAGCGAGGGGTTCGTCACCGTCATCGTGTAGGACAGCAACCACGAACCATCCGCCTGCTGTGTCGGAGCGCCGTTGATCTCCTTGGTGACCCCCGGGTCCCACGCCTGAGCGCAGATCTCCGATGAAGCGGACGCGACCTCCGAGCCGACGACGGCCGAGTTGCCGAAACCAGTGCCGGTCTCACCGGGGTCCAGCACGCAGTCTCCCGCGGGCTGATCACCGGTCACCGCGCCCGAGTCGATCACGGCGCGCACGGTGTAGGTGTGCGAGCCCGCCGCCGGAAGCAGGATGTCCTCGGCGATCGTCAGGGCATCAGTGCCGTTCCAGTCGGGCTCGACCGTGACCCCGTTCGGTTGGGCGGTGATGGTCGCCGGCGCCGCGAGCTCGATGCCCTCGCCAAAGGCGAACTCGTCATCGAGCGAGTACTCGCTCGCCGCGGTCGCAGACGGGTTGGCTACGGTCACCCGGTACAGCAGCAGCCACGTACCGTCGGCTTGCTGCTCCTGCGACAGCACCGACTTCGTCACACCCGCCAGGGGCACCTCCGGCACGTTGGCACATGCCACCGCCCCTGAGATGCGCGTGCCGACGGCGAGCTCGACCTCGTTGAACAGACCGCCAGGACCCTGCGCAGGATCGCACTGGGCCCCGTCGGTGAGCCCGGCGGGCACTATGAACTCCACGGTCACGGTGTAGACCTGGATCGCCGGATCCGCGTCGCTCGCCGCCGCACCGATACCCGCCGTGGCGATCGTCGTGTCGGTGTCGCCATCGAACCCAGCGTTGGGAGTGATTCCCGCCGGCGCGTCCACCGCGACACTCACGACCTCCACGTCGGCAGGGAAGCCCAGCTCATCCGTGAGCGTGTACGGAACGTTACCGACAGTGGTCGTCGAACGGTTCTTGATGGTGATCTCGTACTCCAGCGTCCAGATCCCCGTTTCCGGATCCTGCGCCGGCTCACCCACGGTCGTCTTGACCGCACTCGGATCGTTGATCGGCTCGCACGCCGACGAGAACACC
>NZ_DATMIO010000004.1:0-4036 GCF_035554235.1 Microbacterium sp.
TCAGGATCGCCGATGCGCTGCCGGGCGGCATCCAGGATCGGGAGGTCGGCATCGGTCCACGCGCGCGCATCTGCGCGCTGCAGGGCGGAGAGGTCGTCATCGCTGAGACCCGGCGCGCACCGTCGGAGGTAGCCCGGGGCAGACCAGAGGTCGCCCACGACGCCGGCCGGATCGAGCAGCGGCCACGCGCGGGTGAAGGCCGCGCGAAGCTCGCCGTTGCGCTGCAGCGACCGGCGAAGCACGCCAGACGGCAGCTCGCCGTCGTCGTTCGCATCGACCAGGATCGTCAGCAGCTCCTCCCAGATCTGATCGCGCGCGTCGTTGTGCGTTGTGCCGGGTTCCGCCGCGGCGAACGCGTCTGCCCAGTCGGCAGCATCCAGCCAGACGTCGACCCACTCCGTCTCGAGGGTCATCCCCTTCGCGGGTGGCTGCTCGTAGTAGCTGACCGCCGCCTCGATAGCCCTCACCATGTCTGCGGAGGACTTCAGGGCGCTTACGCGGGGGTCGGCCTCCGTCGTCGCCGCCGCTCCCTCGGCGACGAGGTCGCGCAGGGTGCAGATCTGCACGTCGTCCTCGCCGAGGCTCGGCAGAACATCGTCGACATAGGCCAGATAGGCGGGGCTCGGACCGACGAACAGCACGCCGCCGTGTTGACGCGCGAGCCGCGGGTCGGAATAGAGGAGGAAGGCGGTGCGGTGCAGGGCGACCACGGTCTTGCCGGTTCCCGGACCGCCGTCGACGACGAGAGTGCCGCGCGATCCGGCGCGGATGATGGCGTCTTGATCGGACTGGATGGTGGCGAGCACATCACGCATTCGGCTCGACCGGCTGGAACCCAGGCTGGCGATGAACGCGGACTGGTCATCGAGCGCGGCGCGGCCTTCGAGCCCTTCCGACACGAACACCTCGTCCCAGTAGTCGCTGATCCGGCCGCCGACCCAGCGGTACCGGCGGCGGCTGACGAGGCCCATGGGATTGGCGTGCGTCGCGCCGAAGAAGGGTTCCGCGGCGGGGGACCGCCAGTCGAGGAGCAGTCGCTGACCCGCACCGTCGGTGAGGCTGAGGCGTCCGATGTACACGGGCTCGGGATCGTCCGCGCTGATCATGTGCCCGAGGCACAGGTCGAGGCCGAAGCGGCGCAGCGTGCTCAGCCGCGAGGTCAGTCGGTGGATCTCGAGGTCGCGGTCAAGCGCCTCTTGACCGGCACCGCCGGGAAGTCTGCGCACCGCATCGAGACGGGCGGAGAGGTCGCTGATCGACTGCTCGAGGCTGTCGGCGATGCGGGCGAAGTGCCGCTCGTCGGCGGCGATGAGGGTCGGGTCCGCCTTGGCGGCGCGGCTGTCGGGAAGGGCGAATGCGGTGGTGGAGAGGGGGTGCACGTGGCAGCTCCGATCTGAAGGCTCGCGGATCATCGTGGGATCCACGGCCGACCAGTATGCGTCACGACGGGGCCCTTGCGGCAAGGCCCCCTCCCCGCGATATCCTGAAAGTGGAGAGACCTTCGGGGCTCTCCTTTTTCGCGCCTCGGCGCCGGATCTGATACCCGGTTGTCACAACGATCGCGCGACCGGTGTCTCCATGTCGAAGGACCCAAACATGGAGGAAGACATGACCAGCACCCGAATTCCCGCGATCGAGATCACCGGCGCATACGGGGCGCTGATCAAGGTGGCCACCCGCAAGATGCTCGGCGAAGTCCCCGACGCCGCCGGGGTGATGTGGCACTACCCGCAGGTGTTCAAGGACCTCATGGGGTTCAACCGCAAGGCCGAGAAATGGGACAAGCTCGACGAGAACCTGTCGGTGCTCGCCCACATGGCCGCGGCCGCAGCGGTCGGCTGCACCGCCTGCCTCGACATCAACTACTTCATGGCGCACCGGCGCGGCCTCGACGAGGCGAAAGTGCGGGAAGTGCCCCGGTGGCGTGAGTCGACCGTGTTCACGCCCCTCGAGCGGCGCGTGATGGAGTACGCCCATGCCATGAGCCAGACACCGCCGGCGGTGACCGATGAACTTTCCGCAGCGCTGCTCGATGAGCTCGGGGCGGCGGCGCTCCTCGAGCTGAGCGCGAGGGTCGGGCTGATGAATCTCTCCGCACGCGTGAACATCGCGCTCGGCATCCATTCGCAGGAGTTCTCGAACGCTTGCGGCCTCCCGCCGCTGGCGGTCGCCTCGGCCGAAGTAGGCTCGACCGCATGAGCAGCGCGCTCGGCTCGGCGGCGGATGACCCGTTCGTCACCCACAGAGGCCTGCTCTTCACGGTCGCCTACGAGCTGCTCGGCTCAGCGGCCGACGCCGAGGACGTGCTGCAGGAGTCGTGGCTGCGGTGGGCCGAGGTCGACCAGCGCAGAGTGCTGGACCCCCGCGCATACCTCGTCCGCATCGTCACGCGGCAGGCACTCAACCAGCTGCGGACGCTATCGCGCCGCCGCGAGGTCTACGTGGGGGAGTGGCTTCCCGAGCCGCTGCTCACCGCCCCGGATGTCGCCGACGACGTAGAACTCGCCGAGAACGTCTCTATCGCGATGCTGACCGTGCTCGAAACCCTCGCGCCGACCGAGCGCGCCGTGTTCGTCTTGCGCGAGGTCTTCGACGTGTCGTACGACGAGATCGCCGAGGCGGTCGATCGATCGCCCGCGGCCGTGCGTCAGATCGCCCACCGTGCCCGAGACCACGTGGCCGCGCGGCGCCCCCGAGTACGAGTCGGTCGCTCCGAGCACGAGGAGGTCGTCGCGCGCCTCGTCGCCGCCATGAACACGGGCGACGTGCAGGCCCTCATGGATGTGCTCGCGCCCGATGTCGTGGCGGTCGCCGACGGCGGCGGCAAGGTGCGCGGCGCCGCGCGACGCCCGATCGTGGGCGCGGAGCCGCTCTCCCGGTACCTGATGGGCGGGCTGGCGAAATTCGGCGCGCGGTTCGTCATGTGGCCGATCCAGGTCAACGGCGAAACGGGGGTGCGGGTCGAGGTCGACGGCGAACTCGTCGGGGCGGTGAGCCTCACGGTCGAGAACGGCCGGGTGTCGCGCATCTACTCGATCGCGAACCCCGACAAGCTGGCGCGACTCGACGCGGTGATGGCGCTCACGCGCTGAGACGGATGCCGCGGGCGACCCGTTCGCGAGCGAGGGTCGGTACTGTCGAGCCATGACCGCAAGCAGTCCCGACGACGAGGTCGATCTCCTGATCGACGCGTGGTCGCGGCGGCTGCCGGATGTCGACTTCGGTCCCCTCGATGTCATGTCGCGGCTGCGGCGGGTCGCGATCCGGCTGCGTGCGTTGCGCGCCGAGGCGTTTCGGTCCGCGGGCCTCGAGTCGTGGGAGTTCGACGTGCTCGCCGCGCTCCGGCGGGCCGACCCCCCGCACCAGCTCAGCCCCACCGAACTCGTGGACAGGACGATGATCGGCAGCGCCGCGATGACGAACCGGCTGGTGCGCCTCTCCGACCGCGGGCTCATCGAGAGACATCCCAACACCCGCGATCGCCGGGGGGTCATCGTCGGCCTCACCGCCGAGGGAGGCAACCGGGTCGATGCCGCGATGAGGGAGCTCGTGCGCCGCGAAGCCGCCGAACTCGAGGGGTTGAGCGGGGAGGATCTCGCACATCTCGAACGGGTGCTCCGCAAACTGCTGGGCGCCGCGAACTGAGAGCCCTCGTCAGGCGTGACCCGTCAGAATGGGCGGATGATCAGCATCCACCTGCGCTACGAGATCGATCCCGACAAGCTCGAGGAGTTCACCCAGTACGGGCGCACTTGGATCCGGCTCGTCAACCGGCTGGGCGGCACGCATCACGGATACTTCATGCCCAGTGAGGGCGACAGCGACGAGGCATTCGCGCTCTTCACCTTCCCCTCGCTGGCAGAGTACGAGGCGTACCGCACGGCCTCGGCGTCCGATTCCGAGTGCATCGAGGCCTTTCAGTTCGCGCGCGACACGCGGTGCATCCGCCGCTACGAGCGTCGCTTCCTCTCACCCGTTTTCGATTGAGCCGCAAGGCGGGCGCCGCGAGGCATGGGTGACACCCCCACCTGTGGGG
>NZ_DATMIO010000005.1:0-16241 GCF_035554235.1 Microbacterium sp.
GCCGTTCCTCGGCCCATACACCGAGGCATGTCCCAGTTGAGCCGCTCCCGCCGGCTCCCTTGCCGGCCGAACTGGGACACGCTCAGACTCGCTCCGCCGCATGTCCCAGTTGAGCCGCCTCAGCCGGCTGGTATCCCGGCCCAAGTGGGACACGGAGGCTGACGCGGCGCAGCGCGTTAGGCGTCGAAGCCGTCGACGATCAGGTCGATGAGCTCCTCGCGTTCCTCGACCGGCAGGAAGGAGCCCGCGGCGGCGTTGAGCTGGAAGGTCTCGAGGTCGTCGAGATCGTAGTCGAACGTGTCCACCAGCAGGCCGAGCTCGCGGGTCAGCGACGTGCGGCTCATGGTGCGGTTGTCGACGTTGACCGTGACGGCGAAGCCGAGCTGGTAGAGCAGGTCGAACGGGTGGTCACCGAGCTCGGTGCCCCACGCCGCGATCGCACCCGTCTGCAGATTGGATGTCGGGGACAGCTCGAGCGGGATCTCCCGGTCGCGCACCCAGCGCGCGAGGTCGCCGAACTGCACCATGACCTCTTCGCCCGAGCGCGAGACGACCTCGAGGTCCTCCGCGATGCGCACGCCGTGCCCGAGCCGCAGCGCGCGGCCGTCGATCAGGGCCGAGCGGATCGAGTCGAGGCCCGCGGCCTCCCCAGCGTGCACCGTCACGGGGAAGAACTCCGACGCGAGGTAGTCGAACGCCTCCCGATGCCGTGACGGCAGGAAGCCGTCCTCCGGCCCCGCGATGTCGAACCCGGCGGCCCCGCGCCCCCGGAACGCCACGGCCAGCTTCGCGATCTCGAGCGAGCGGTCGGTGTGGCGCATCGCCGTGATCAGCTGGCCGACACGGATGCCGCCGCCTGCACGCTCGGCGGCGTGCTCGGCCTCCTCGATGCCCGCCTGCACGGCATCCACCGCCTGTTCGAGCGACAGGCCGCCGCCCAGGTGCTGCTCGGGCGCCCAGCGCACCTCCCCGTAGATGACGCCGTCCTCGACGAGATCCTCGACGAACTCCCGGGCCACGCGGGTGAGACCCTCGCGGGTCTGCATGACGGCCGTCGTGAGGTCGAACGTCTTGAGGTACTCGACGAGCGAGCCCGAATCGCTCTTCTCGGCGAACCAGTCCGCGAGCGCGGCCGGATCGGTTTCGGGCACCTCGACACCGGCGTCCTCGGCCAGTTCGATGATCGTCGCCGGGCGCACGGCGCCGTCGAGGTGATCGTGCAGCGAGATCTTTGGGAGGGCGCGGATGGACATCCCCTGGACCTGCGGGTCCCCTGCCTGGTCTATCGACATATGTGTGTCTCCTTGATCGGCTCTAGGCGGTGATGCGCTCGCGCACCAGGGATCCGGGGGCGGCGCCGTCCGGCAGGGCGTCACCGATCTCCCACGCGCCGCCCAGGGCGCCGAGCGCCCGGTCGAAGCGCGAGGGATCATCGGCGAGGAGCGTGAAGAGCGGCTGTCCCGCGACGACGCGATCGCCCGGCTTCGCGTGCAGATCGATGCCGGCGGCGTGGATGACGGGATCCGCCGCGCGCGCACGACCGGCGCCGAGGCGCCACGCCGCGATGCCGAACGGAAGCGCTTCGAGGCGCGTGACGAAGCCGTCGCGGTCGGCCACGACCGTCTGCGTCTCGCGCGGCACGGGCAGCGCGGCATCCGGGTCGCCGCCCTGGGCGCGGATCAACGCGTTCCACGAGTCCATGGCACGACCGTCGACCAGCGCGGCCTCGACGTCGGCGTCGGGCTGACCGGCGAGGGCGAGCATCTCGCGCGCCAGCGCGATCGTCAGCTCGACGACATCCGCGGGTCCGCCCCCGGCGAGCACCTCGACCGATTCGCGCACCTCGTTGGCGTTTCCGATGGCAAGCCCCAGCGGGGTGTCCATGTCGGTCAGCAGAGCCGTCGTCGCCACGCCCGAGTCGGTGCCGAGCTCGACCATCGTGCGCGCGAGTTCGCGGGCGCGATCGATGTCGTGCATGAACGCGCCCGAGCCGAACTTCACATCGAGCACGAGCGCGTCGGTGCCCTCGGCGATCTTCTTCGACATGATGCTCGAGGCGATCAGCGGGATCGCCTCGACGGTGCCGGTGACATCGCGCAGCGCGTAGAGCTTCTTGTCGGCCGGCGCGAGCCCCGACCCGGCGGCGCAGATGGCCGCCCCGACGTCGCGCAGCTGCGCGAACATCTCGTCGTTGGAGAGCGCGGCCCGCCACCCCGCGATCGACTCGAGCTTGTCGAGGGTGCCGCCGGTGTGCCCGAGCCCGCGACCGCTCAGCTGCGGCACGGCGACACCGAACGCGGCCACGAGCGGGACGAGCGGCAGGGTGATCTTGTCGCCGACACCCCCGGTCGAGTGCTTGTCGACGGTCTTCTTGCCGAGACCGTCGAAGCTCATCCGCTCGCCGGAGTCGATCATGGCGTCGGTCATCACGCGGATCTCGTCGCGCGACATCCCGTTCAGCAGCACCGCCATCGCGAACGACGACATCTGCGCATCCATCACGAAGCCGCGGGTGTACGCGTCGATCATCCAGCGCAGCGCGTCGTGCGGGACCTGTTCGCCATCACGCTTGGCGCGGATGACATCGACCGCATCGAAGGGCTCGATTGCCCCCGGTCCCTGGGCCTGTCGAAGGAAGTTCATCGCGCCGCCTCCTCCAGATCGTGGGGCCCGAACGCGTCGGGGAGCACCTCGTCGATGGTGCGGATGCCGGACACGGTCTCGAGCAGCATTCCGGGGATCGCGTGCTCGAACAGCAGCTGTCGGCAGCGGCCGCAGGGCATCAGCGTGCGCCCCTCGCCGTCGACGCACACGAACGCGACCAGTCGGCCGCCGCCCGACATGAAGAGATCGCCGACGAGCGCGCACTCCGCGCACAGGGTCACGCCGTACGACGCATTCTCGACGTTGCAGCCCGAGACGATCCGGCCGTCGCCGACCAGCGCGGCGGCCCCGACCTTGAAGCGGGAGTACGGGGCATACGCCTTTCGCATCGCCACCGTCGCGACGGCGCGCAACTCGTCCCAGTCGATGTCGGTCATGGTTGTGGCTCCTGGCATGGTGATCCGATGTCGCGGCGTCGGCCGCGTCATCCCTTGATGTACGGTTTGCCGTCGGCGGCAGGGGCCCTTGACTTGCCGACCACACCGGCCACCACGAAGATCGTCACGAGGTACGGCAGCATCAGCATGAACTCGCTCGGCACCGACGATCCGATGATGTTGAGGGTGTTCTGCAGGCTCGAGGCGAATCCGAAGAGGAGCGCCGCGAGGGTCGCCTTGACCGGATCCCACTGCCCGAAGATCACGGCCGCGAGGGCGATGAAGCCGACACCGCCGGTCATCTCCTTGTTGAACGGGATGGCCGCGCCGATCGTGAACACGGTGCCGCCGATCCCCGCGATCGCACCCGCGAGGAGGACGTTCCAGAAGCGCGTGGCGTTCACCTTGATGCCGACCGTGTCCGCCGCCTGGGGGTGCTCGCCGACGGCCCGGAGCCGCAGCCCCCACCGGGTGTGGAACATCCCGACATAGACGAGCGCGACGGCCGCGTACATCAGGTAGACGACGATCGTCTGCCGGAAGAGCACGGGACCGATCACCGGGATCTCGCCGAGCAGTGGAATGGGGATGCGGTCGAAACGCGGCGGAGTGTTCAGGAGCGCAGCGTTCGGCTGCAGCACCTGCGAATAGAGGAAGCTCGTGAGCCCGATGACGAGCACGTTGAGGACGACGCCGACGATCACCTGGTCGACCACGTACTTGATCGCGAACGCCGCGAGCACGAAAGCGACGAGCACGCCGGCCACCATCGCCGCGAGCAGGCCGAGGAGGGGCTGTCGAGTGATCGACGCGACGACCGCGGCGCTGAAGGCGCCGGCGAGCAGCTGGCCTTCGATCGCGATGTTGACGACGCCCGCGCGCTCGCCGATGACGCCGCCCAGCGCGCCGTAGATGAGCGGCACCGCGAGGGCGATCGTCCCGGCCAGCAGCCCGACCACGGGGATCGTCGCTCCCGAAGCCGCCCACGCGAGGAAGCCGAGAACGAGCGTCACGATGAAGACGATGATGATCCACAGCGGCGTGCGCGCAGCGGATCGGACGAAGAACGCGGATGCGGCCGCCAGAAGCACGAGTACGCCGAAGCACACCCACGTCGTCAGTGCGACCGGCACGACGAGCGCGGGCAGCTGGATGAGGTCCGCCTCGGTGGACACCCGGAAGGCGGTTTCGCCGCCCCGCGGGGCGAACAGCAGCAGGAGCCCGAAGAGCGCCGCGAAGATGGCGAGGCCGATCGGCGCCTTCCAGCTGCGGATGACGGCAAGATCTGATGTCTCGGCGCCGCCGCTGGGCATGAGACCTGCCGTGGAGACCGTCGGGGTGCTCACTTGGCCGCCCCCTCGACGTCGGACTCGACGCGCGCGGTGAGCGCCTTTTCACGCGCCTTCTCCTGCCGGCGCCGATCGCGTTCGGGAGACGGGAGGAAGAAGATCGTTCGCACGAGGGGCGGCGCCGCGATGAACAGGACGATGAGCGACTGCACAACCGTGACGATGTCGATCGGAATCTGCTCGGCGGCCTGCATGCCGAAACCGCCGGCTTTGAACGCGCCGAACAGGATGCCGGCCGCGAACGTTCCCCACGGCGTGGAACGGCCGAGCAGCGCGACGGTGATGGCATCGAATCCGATGCCCGCGTCGATGTCGATCGTGAATCCCGAGGTGATCGTGCCGAGCACCTGGTTCACCCCCGCGAGACCGACGAGCGCGCCCGAGATGAGCATTCCGAACAGGTACATGTTCTTGACGTTGATGCCCGCGACCCGCGCGGCGTTCGGGTTCTCGCCGACCGCCCGGAATTGGAACCCGAGGCTCGAGCGGCTGAGGATCCACCACACCAGGAATGTCGCGGCGATCGAGAGGATGAAGCCGAAGTGAAGATTGAACTGCGGGCCGAGCAGACCCGGCAGAATCGCCGTGTCTTTCGAGGCCGGGGAGGTGGGATTGTTCGACCCCGGCGCCTGGAGCAGCCCCGGGGTTCGCAGCATCCAGAGCACGAGGTAGACCGCGACGTAGTTCAGCATGATCGTCACGATCACCTCGTGCGCACCGGTGCGTGCCTTCAGGAGCCCGGCGATTCCGGCCCATAACGCGCCGGCGGCCACACCCACCACGAGCGCGACGATCATGTGGATGCCCCACGGGAGATCGAACGAGAACGCCACCCAGCTCGCGCCGGCGGACGCCATCAGCATCTGCCCCCGGCCGCCGATGTTGAACATGCCGATGCGGAAGGCCAGGGCGACGCCGAGCCCGGCCGCGATCAGCGGGGTCGCGAAGGTGAGGGTCTCGGTGAAGGGCCGGATGGCGCGCGCGAAGGTGGGAGCACCGAAGTTGTACACGGCGCTCTGGAAGAGCGCGCTGTACGCCCCCGACACGGCATCCCAGATCGCGGCGAACGTGTCGGCGGGGCGCGAGAAGAAGTATCCCGCCGATGCCTGGACATCCTCGTCGGTGGCGGCGATCATGATTCCGCCGACGATGAGAGCCAGCACGATCGCGAGCACCGAGATGATCGCGTTGCCCTGGGTGATCCGGAGGAACGTGTCGTGCCACTTCCCCGGCGGCGGTGCGTCGGTCTTGTCGGTCGAGGCGATCACGCGGCAGCCCCTTCCCCGGCGGCGGGCTCGCCCGCCATCATCAGGCCGAGCACGTCGCGAGGAGTGTTCCCTGGAACGACCCCCACGATCCGTCCGCGATACATGACCATGATCCGATCGGCCAGAGCGGTGACCTCGTCCAGCTCCGTCGAGACCACGATGACCGGGACGCCGGCGTCGCGCGTTTCGACGATGCGCTTGTGGATGAACTCGATCGAGCCGACATCGACGCCGCGCGTGGGCTGCGCGGCGACGAAGAGGGAGAGATCGCGACTGAGCTCGCGGGCGAGGACCACCTTCTGCTGGTTGCCGCCCGACAGCGTGCCCACCGGTGTGTCGATGCTCTGTGCTCGAACGTCGAACTCGCGAAAACGCTCGTTCGCGAAATCTGTGAGGGTCCGGCGCTGTACGTTCCACGCCCTGACGAAGGGCTCGCCGTTGGCGCGGTCGAGCATGAGGTTCTCGGCGATCGTGAATGCGCCGACGAGCCCATCCTCGGTGCGATCCTCGGGCACGAAGCCGACGCCCTCGTCGAGGATGCGACGAACGCTTCTGCCGACGAGCTGCTCGCCATCGAGCTTCGCCGATCCCCGCACCAGCGGCTCGAGCCCGATGAGCGCCTGGGCGAGTTCGGTCTGGCCGTTGCCCTGCACGCCGGCGATCGCCAGGATCTCGCCACCCGTGACATCGAAGCTCACGTCGTTGACGACGACGTGACCGAAGGTGTCGATGACGGTGAGGTTCTCTACGACGAGGGCGTGGTCGTTGAGGCGCGGTGGTTCCTTGTGGACGGTGAGCTCGACAGCGCGCCCCACCATCATCGAGGCGAGCTCGGCGTTGGAGGCCCCCGGTGAGGCCTCACCCACCACCTTGCCGAGTCGGATGACGGTGATGCGGTCGGCCACCTCGCGCACCTCGCGGAGCTTGTGCGTGATGAACACGATCGACGCGCCGGTCGCCTTGAGCTGGCGCATGATCTCCATGAGCTCGTCGGTCTCCTGCGGCGTCAGCACGGCCGTGGGTTCGTCGAAGACCAGCACCTTCGCGTCGCGGGAGAGGGCTTTGATGATCTCCACCCGCTGCTGCACGCCGACCGGCAGGTCCTCGACGAGCGCGTCGGGGTCGACGTGGAACCCGAATCGGGCAGCGATCTCACGCACCCGGTCGCGCGCGGCATCCAGATCGAGCAGTCCTCCGGCGCGTGTGCTCTCGTGACCGAGCATGACGTTCTCGGCGACGGTGAAAACGGGAATGAGCATGAAGTGCTGGTGCACCATCCCGATGCCGGCGCGCATCGCATCGCCCGGGCCGCGAAAATTCTGCACGTGATCGTCGAGGACGATGACGCCTTCCTCGGCCGTGTACAGGCCATAAAGAACGTTCATCAGGGTCGATTTCCCGGCGCCGTTCTCGCCGAGAAGGCAGTGGATCTCGCCCGGCTCGACCACGAGATCGATGTGGTCGTTCGCAACGAGGTCGCCGAACCGCTTCGTGATCCCTCGGAGCTCGAGCTTCATGGTCGCAATCCTAGTAACGGGGGTGCGTCGATGCACCGACGGAATCGCGGGCGCGACGCCCGCTCACAGCGCAGTGGGGAGACCGGCGAACCGGCCTCCCCACTGGTGTCGAAACCTACTCCGACAGGTAGGACGTGACGGGGATCGATCCGTCGATGATGCCGGCCGTGATCGTGTCGAGCTCACCTTGAAGGTCGGGCGAGACCTTGTCTTCGAAGTCGTGGAAGGGGGCGATTCCCACGCCCTCGTCCTCGAGGACACCGACGTACGGGGTGGCATCGAAGTTGCCCTCGCCGGCCTCGATGATCGCCTTCGAGACACCCACGTCGATCGCCTTGCGGATCGAGGTGAGCAGCAGGTCCGCGACGGACGGGTCGGTCTCGAACACGTCGGCGTCGACACCGAGCAGCGCGACGTCCTTGCCGGAATCGCGGATGACGGACGCTGCGCTCAGGTAGATGCCACCACCCACGGGCAGGATCACATCGGCGCCCTGGTCGATGAGCCCGCGCACGGCGTTCTCGGCGGCCGGGTCGGGAACGAACGCGTCGGTGAAGACGCCGTCGGTGCCATCCCAGCCGAGCACCTTCACGGTGTCGCCCTTCTGCTCGTTCCAGTAGTCCACGCCCTGCTTGAAGCCGTCCATGAAGATGGTGACCGTCGGGAACGGCTTGCCGCCGTACGTGCCGACGACCTTCGACTTCGAGTACGAGGCCGAGGCGTAGCCGGCCAGGAAGGCCGCCTGCGCGGTGTCGAAGATGACCGGCTTGATGTTCGGGAAGTCCGTCTCGCCGTCGAAGTCGGTGTCGACGATGTCGTCGACCGAGACGAACTGCACTTCGGGGTTCGCCTGGGCAGCCTCGGCTGCCGCCGCCGCCAGGTCGAAGCCGACCGTGACCACGAGGGTGCAGTTCTGGTCGAGGACGCTCTGAATGTTGGGGGCGAAATCCGACGTCGTGTTCGACTCGACGGCGATGTTCTCGACGCCCAGGTCTTCGCTGGCCTGCTCGAGGCCCTCCAGGCCGAGCTGGTTGAAGGACTTGTCGTCGAATCCGCCGGTACCCGAGACCATGCAGGGCAGGAAGCCCTCGACGGCGCCGCCGCCGGGTTCCTCGGTTGCGTCGGTCTCCGGCGGGGGCGCTGCGCAACCGGCCAGGGCCACGAAGACGCTCGCAGCCAGAAGTCCGCCGAGCACTCTCTTACGGGTTGAAATGGTCAACTCAGCCTCCCAGGGATGCACCCGCGGACCTCGCGGGTGACGGTACGAAGTTACCCAGTGTGACGGCTCATTTGCATGCGCGGCGGCTTCGGGCGGGCCAATGGTTACAAAGACGCAATGTGTCGATACACCGTCGACTCCGTCGGCGGCATTCGACACGGCGCAGTGCCGTCACGAGGATGCCGCCGCCCGCACCCGGCGGGCGTCAGAGCACGTCGTCGCGGCCGGTGAGCTTCAGGGCGTCGACGACGCCCTTGACGCGCTGCGCGTGCTCGCTCGTCGTGACGAGGAGGGCGTCCTCGGTGTCGACCACCACGATGTCCTTGACGCCGATGAGGCTGATGACCCGCCGCGTCTGGCTGACGACGATGCCGCTGGATGCGTCCGAGAGGATGCGCGCGTTCTCACCCAGGATCGCAAGGTCGTTGCCGCGGCCGTGCGAATTGAGCTTGGCGAGGCTCGCGAAGTCCCCGACGTCATCCCATTCGAAGTGGCCCGGCACGACGGCGAGGCGGCCCTTCTCGGCCGCCGGCTCGGCCACGGCGTAATCGATGGCGATCTTCTTGATGGTCGGCCACACCCGGTCGACGACGGGTCCGCGGGCCTCGCGGTCGTCCCAGACCTCCGCGAGGTCCATCAGCCCGGCGTACAGCTCGGGTTCGTTCTCGGCGATCTCGCCGAGCAGCACATCGGCCCGGGCGATGAACATTCCCGCGTTCCAGAGGAAGGAGCGGTCGGTGAAGTACTGCTTCGCGGTCTCGAGGTCGGGCTTTTCCACGAACCTCTCGACGAACGCCGCCTCGGGCGCGGCATCCACGATCAGCTCGCCGCCCTTCTTGATGTAACCGAAGCCCACCGAGGCCTCCGTGGGCGGGATGCCCAGCGTGCAGATGTAGCCCTCCTCCGCCACCGCGACCGCCTGGCGCACGGCGTGGTCGAAGAGGCGCGTGCCGCGGATCACGTGGTCGGCGGCGAACGAGCCGATGATCACGTCAGGCTCGCGCCGGGCGAGGATGGCGGCGGCCAGTCCGATCGCGGCGGCCGAGTCCCGCGGCTCGGACTCGAGGATGACGTTGTGGTCTTCGATGCCCGGCAGCTCTCGTTCCACCGCGGCCCGGTGCGCGCGGCCCGTGACCACCGCGATCCTGCCCTCTCCCGCGAGCGGTTCGAGTCGGTCCCACGTGTCGCGCAGGAGCGTCCGGCCCGACCCCGTGAGGTCGTGCAGGAACTTCGGCGCGTCGGCTCGTGACAGCGGCCAGAGGCGGCTGCCGATGCCCCCGGCGGGGATGACGGCGTAGAAACCAGGAATCGATTCGGCCATGCGCACAGGGTACCCGGGCGGTGTGACGCGCCGAGACATCTCGATGTCGAGATAGTTAGGACTGCCTCATTCGCCCCCTCCCGGCCGCAGGAATAGGATGAGGGCGAGCGCCCGCGCGGGTGCGGGGCAGCGTCGGCTCCGCCGACGGCGCGGGGTGCGGGGCAGCGCAGGCCCCGCCGACGATGAAACCAGGGAGGACGACCGTGTCTGCAGGAACACGCGTGACACCGTCGGTATCGGACACCACATCGAGGGTTCCCCGGGGAACCCTCTATCGCGGTCGAGAAGGCATGTGGTCGTGGGTGCTGCACCGCATCACGGGCGTCGCCATCTTCTTCTTCCTGCTGGTGCACGTGCTCGACACCGCCCTCATCCGCGTGTCCCCCGAGGCGTACAACGCGGTGCTCGGCACCTACAAGAACCCCATCATGGGGCTCGGCGAGGTCGTGCTCGTCGCCGCCATCGCGTTCCACGCGTTCAACGGGCTCCGCATCATCGTCGTCGACTTCTGGTCGAAGGGCGCGCAGTACCAGCGCCAGCTGTTCTGGGGCGTTCTGGGCATCTGGGCCGTGACGATGCTCGCCTTCACGCCCCGACACCTCATGAACGTCTTCGCTGGAGGGGGACACTGATGGCCACCGCCGGAATGGGCGCCGACGCCCTCGCCGCCCCCCGCTCCTCGCGCATCGCCCCCCGCAACCGAGGCGCCAACCTCGAGAAGTGGGGCTGGATCTACATGCGCGTCTCGGGCGTGCTGCTGATCGTGCTCATCTTCGGGCACCTCTTCGTGAACCTCATGGTCGACGACGGCATCCACGCACTCGACTTCGCGTTCGTCGCCGGCAAGTTCGCCACCCCGTTCTGGCAGTGGTGGGATGTCGCGATGCTCTGGCTCGCCCTCATCCACGGCGCCAACGGCATGCGCACGATCGTGAACGACTACGTCACGACCCCCAGGCTGCGCCGCGTGCTCGTCTGGGCCATCGCGCTCTCGGCGGGATTCCTGATCGTGCTCGGCACGCTGGTCGTCTTCACATTCGACCCGTGCCTGGGCGTCACCGAGGACAGCACGCTGTGGACGACCTGCCAGGCCGCGGCATGATCTCGCCGATCGACACGAAGAAGGCTCTCACCAAGTGACCACGCAGACCACCGACTCCGTCGTGCGCGACGGGGTTCACTACCACCAGTTCGACATCGTCATCGTGGGCGCCGGTGGCGCCGGGATGCGCGCGGCGATCGAGGCCGGCCCCGGCGCGAAGACCGCCGTGATCTCCAAGCTCTACCCGACGCGCTCGCACACCGGTGCGGCGCAAGGCGGCATGGCCGCGGCGCTCGCGAACGTCGAAGAGGACTCGTGGGAGTGGCACACGTTCGACACTGTCAAGGGCGGCGACTACCTCGTCGATCAGGATGCGGCGGAGATCCTCGCGAAAGAGGCCATCGACGCGGTCATCGACCTCGAGAACATGGGCCTGCCGTTCAACCGCACGCCGGAAGGCAAGATCGACCAGCGCCGGTTCGGCGGGCACACGGCCGACCACGGCAAGACCCCAGTGCGCCGCGCCTGCTACGCCGCCGACCGCACGGGCCACATGATCCTGCAGACACTGTTCCAGAACTGCGTCAAGCTCGGCATCAACTTCTTCAACGAGTTCTACGTGCTCGACCTCATCACCGTGAAGGACGACGCGGGCGGCACCCGGATCGCGGGCGTCGTCGCCTACGAGCTCGCCACCGGCGACCTGCACGTCTTCCAGTCGAAGGCCGTGATCTTCGCCACCGGCGGCTTCGGCAAGATCTACAAGACGACATCCAATGCCCACACCCTCACGGGAGACGGCGTCGGCATCATCTGGCGCAAGGGCCTGCCGCTCGAAGACATGGAGTTCTTCCAGTTCCACCCGACCGGTCTCGCCGGCCTCGGCATCCTGCTGACCGAAGGCGCCCGCGGCGAGGGCGCGATCCTCCGCAACGTCTCGGGCGAGCGCTTCATGGAGCGCTACGCGCCCACCATCAAGGACCTCGCCCCCCGCGACATCGTCAGCCGCTGCATGCAGCAGGAGGTCGCGGAGGGCCGCGGCGCCGGCCCGCACCGCGACTACGTGCTGCTGGACTGCACGCACCTGGGCGCCGAGGTGCTCGAGACGAAACTCCCCGACATCACCGAGTTCGCGCGCACCTACCTGGGTGTCGACCCCGTGGTCGAGCCCGTGCCGGTGATGCCGACCGCGCATTACGCCATGGGCGGCATCCCGACGAACAACGACGCGCAAGTGCTCTCGAACAACACGACCGTCGTTCCCGGCCTCTACGCCGCCGGCGAGTGCGCGTGCGTGTCCGTGCACGGCTCCAACCGCCTCGGCACGAACTCGCTGCTCGATATCAACGTGTTCGGCAAGCGCGCGGGCAAGAACGCGGTCGCGTATGTGCAGGATGCCGAATTCGTGGCGCTCCCGGAGGATCCGGCCAAGGAGGTGCGCGAGCTCATCGAGGGCCTGCGCAATAACCAGGGCACCGAGCGCATCGCTGTGCTGCGCAAGACGCTGCAGGACGAGATGGACAAGAACGCGCAGGTGTTCCGCACCGAGGACTCGCTCAAGCACATGCTCGGCGTGATCGAGGATCTCCGCAGCCGCTTCCTGAACATCCACGTCGACGACAAGGGCAAGCGGTACAACACCGATCTGCTCGAGGCCGTCGAGCTCGGGTTCCTGCTCGATCTCGCCGAGGTCGTCGTCTACACGGCGCGCAACCGCAAGGAGAGCCGCGGCGGCCACATGCGGGACGATTTCCCGAACCGCGACGACGCCGAGTACATGAAGCACACGATGGCCTATCTGACCGGCGACCCGCACTCGTCGCAGGCCGATGACCACATCTCGCTCGACTGGAAGCCCGTGGTCATCACGCGCTACCAGCCCATGGAGAGGAAGTACTAGCCGTGACGACCGCGACGGACATCATCGAACGCACCGACGCCGACGCCGGCATCATCGCCGCCGAGGCGCGTGACGACGACACCGGCATCCAGTCCTTCCTCGTCACCTTCATCATCCGGCGCTTCGACCCCGAGGTCGACGACGAGCCGCGCTGGGTCGACTACGACGTCGAGCTGTACTCCACCGACCGCGTACTCGATGCCCTGCACAAGATCAAGTGGGAGGTCGACGGGTCGCTCTCGTTCCGCCGCTCGTGCGCGCACGGCATCTGCGGCTCGGATGCGATGCGCATCAACGGCCGCAACCGCCTCGCCTGCAAGACGCTCATCAAGGACCTCGACATCTCGCAGCCGATCTACGTCGAGGCGATCAAGGGACTGCCGCTCGAGAAGGACCTCATCGTCGACATGGAGCCGTTCTTCGCGTCGTTCCGCGAGGTGCAGCCGTTCCTGATCGCCAGCTCGGTTCCCGAGAAGGGCAAGGAGCGCATCCAGTCGATCGTCGACCGCGAGGTCTTCGACGACACCACGAAGTGCATCCTGTGCGCCGCGTGCACGTCGTCGTGCCCCGTGTTCTGGACCGACGGGCAGTACTTCGGCCCGGCCGCAATCGTCAACGCGCACCGGTTCATCTTCGACTCGCGCGACGATGCGGGCGACGTGCGGCTCGACATCCTGAACGACAAGGAGGGAGTGTGGCGCTGCCGCACGACCTTCAACTGCACCGAGGCGTGCCCGCGCGGCATCGAGGTCACGAAGGCGATCGCCGAGGTCAAGCAGGCAGTGCTCCGCGGGCGGTAGCCGGTATGCTCCGAGCGTGAGCACAGTCGCCGGTCCGCATCGTTCAGTGAGCTTCGTCCAAGTGAGCTTCGTCCAGTGAGCTTCGTCCGTTGAGCGCCGCCGCGCCCACATCCCGTGCACGTCGGTCGCGCACCGTCGTCACCGGCGCCTACGCAGCCCAGGGCCTCGGCTACGCGGTCGTGGTGACGTCGCTGCCCGTCTTCAAAGAGCGGTTCGGCGTCGACGACACGGTCGTGGCGCTCATCGTGCTGCTCAGCTGCGCCGCGGCCGCCGCGGGCTCGGTCGTGGCCGACCTGCTCGCGAAGTGGCGCGGGAGCCGCATCGCCCTGTCCGCCGGGCTGATGCTCGAAGTTGCGGGTCTCCTGCTCTTCGGAACCGAGACCCCGTTCGCCGTCTTCATCGGCGGTTTCGTCGCCTACAGCATCGGCCTCGGAGTCGTCGACGCTTCGGGCGCCATGCAGGGCGTGCTCACCCAGCGCCGCTACGGACGGGACATCATGGGCGGCTACTTCGCCGCGGCCACCGGGGCAGCGATCGTCGGGGCACTCGCCGTCGCCGGCGGCTCCGCCCTCGCCCTGCCCCCGTGGACCGCCATCCTGCTCGCCGCGGCCGTGGCAGGCGTCGTCGGGGTGCTGGGGCTGAGGCGCTTCGATCGCACGCGCGCCGCCACCCCGATCGGCTCCGCGTCGAAGGTCCCCCTCCCCCGGGCGAGCATCTGGCTGTTCGGCTTCGTCATCCTGGCCGCCTTCACGCTCGACTCCGGTGTCAGCACGTGGAGCACCGTGTACCTGCACGACGACCTGCTCGCCGCCGCGGCGATCGCGCCGCTCGGCTACGCGGCGTATCAGGGTGCGGTGCTCGTCACCCGGCTGGTCACCGACCGCGCGACGCTCCGGTGGACTCGCCTGCGCGTCGTCGTGGTGGCGACGAGCGTCTCGATCATCGGCTGCATCGTCGTCGCCTTCGTGCCGTTCGTCTGGGCGGCGATCGTCGGTTTCGCCCTTGCGGGCGTCGGCGTCGGCGCGCTCGTGCCCCTTGCCTTCACGTCGGCGGGCGCGTTGATGCCGGCCCGCGGCGACGAGGTTATCGCGCGAGTCAACCTTTTCAACTATGCCGGAGCGGTGGTCGGCGCGGTGCTGATCGGCCTGCTCGCGGATGGCCCGGGCCTGGGCCTCGCGTTCCTGCTTCCGGCCGCCGCTCTTGTCGGCGTGCTGTTCGTCGCCCGGCGCTTCCGCGCGCCCGTCCCGTCCGCCGAGGTCGAGACAGCGGTGCCTCGCTAGGGTGATGGTGTGTCCGACAAGCCCGCACGCCCTGCGTCGGGCATTGACGCGGCATCCCCCGTGTCGCCTGAGTCGCCACCGGCGGCCCCTGCGTGGCGCGAACGATTCGAAGAGCCGGTCGAGCGGGCGACGGAGCTCACCCGCCGCACTCTCGCGTGGTTTCCGGTGCGAGTCTGGCGGCACTTCCTCGCCCATAACGGGTTCCTGCTCGCTGCGGGGGTGAGCTACCAGGCCCTCTTCGCCATCTTCGCCGCGATCTACCTCGCCTTCGCGATCGCGGGCATCGCCGTCGGCTCGAGCGATGCCCTCACGCAGAATCTGATCGATGTGATCAACGCCTACATCCCCGGCCTGATCGCCGATGGGGGTGCCATCACCCCCAAGCAGATCGAGTCGATCACCGCAACGAGCGCGAGCCTGTTCGGGTTCACGGGCAGCGTCGCACTCGTGGCCCTGATCTGGACCGCGATCGGCTGGGTGACGTACTCCCGCTACGCCGTACGCGACATCTTCGGGCTGCCCAAGGAGCCCCGTCCGTACGTGCTCATGAAGGCGCGCGACCTCCTGGCAGCCGTCATCTTCGGCCTCGCCCTGTTGCTGGGCGCGGCCCTCGGTGGGCTCTCGACCTGGGCGCTCGACAGCTTCTTCGCGCTGCTCGGGCTGGAGGTCGACTCGTTCTGGTACGAATCGGTCGGACGGATCACCGCGCTTCTCGTGGCGTTCGCCGTCGATGCGGGGGCGCTGGCCGCCCTGTTCCGCTTTCTCTCCGGCACGTCTCTGCGCTGGCGGCTGATCTGGCCCGGGTCGCTCCTCGGCGGCGCGGCGATCGTCGTGGTGCAGATCGGTGCGGGGTGGCTCTTCGCGCGCGGTCCGTCGAACCCGCTCCTGGCGACCTTCGCGGTGTTCATCGGGCTGCTGCTGTGGTTCCGCCTGGTCGGGATCATCACGCTCGTCGCGGCCGCATGGATCGCCGTCGCCGCCCAGGACGCGAACGTTCCGCTGACGCCGATGTCGGAGTACGAACGGCAGCTGGCGGAGTACAAGGCGCTCGTGGTGGCGGCCGAGGTCCGCGTGCGGGAGGCGCGCGCCGAGCGCGATACCGCGCCGTGGGTGCGGGCGTGGATGGCTGATCGTGCCGTCCGGCGGGCGGAGGACGAACTCGCGCGCGTGAAGACCCTGGAACCCGCGCCGAAGAAGGCGCGCGGCTTGCTCGATCCCCCGGCGCATCCGGCCGGACCGGAGAGTTCCGGCGTCGGGGGCGGTCGGTAGGCTGGAACGTATGCCCCGCCGCGTACGCATCGCCTCTGTCAACGTCAACGGCGTCCGAGCCGCCGCCCGGAAGGGCATGCACCCCTGGCTCGAGACGGCGGATGTCGACATCCTGACTCTTCAGGAGGTTCGCGCGAGCGCGGCAGATCTGGCGGCCGCCCTGCCGGGATGGACGATCGTGGGCGACGAGGCGCTCGCGAAGGGTCGCGCGGGGGTCGCGATCGCGAGCCGCACG
>NZ_DATMIO010000006.1:0-5417 GCF_035554235.1 Microbacterium sp.
GTGGGCCCGCTCGGCGGCGACGACGACCCGCACGCCCACGACCTCTGCGCCATCCACACCGACCGTCTGTCGGTGCCGCGCGGCTGGGTGGTCGTGCGCCACGAGACGATCTCGACCCGCTGACCGCACGGCGCGGGCCGAGGTGCGCGGCGCTGGCGGCCGGGCCGTCGGGCGAAGACCCGGCCGCGTCTGGGAGAATAGCCGGATGAGCATCGACCTCGGCGCCCCCGCCACCGCCCGTCTCGAGTACGACGTCGCCGACCTCGCGCTGGCCCCGGCCGGACGTCACCAGATCCGCCTCGCCGAGAACGAGATGCCCGGGCTGATGGCCCTGCGCGAGGAGTTCGGACCGACGCAGCCCCTCGCGGGCGCGCGCATCGCCGGTTCGCTGCACATGACGGTGCAGACCGCTGTGCTCATCGAGACCCTCGTGGCCCTGGGCGCGCAGGTGCGCTGGGCGAGTTGCAACATCTTCTCGACGCAGGATGACGCGGCCGCCGCCGTCGTCGTCGGCCCGACGGGCACGACCTCGGAGCCCGCGGGCGTTCCCGTGTTCGCGTGGAAGGGCGAGACGCTCGAGGAGTACTGGCGCTGCACCGAGCGCATCTTCGACTGGAGCGCCGAGGGCGCCACCGGCCCGAACCTGATCCTCGACGACGGCGGCGATGCGACGCTGCTCGTGCACCGGGGCCGCGCGTTCGAGACCGCCGGCGTCGTGCCCGAGGCGACGGATGCCGACGCGCACGAGTACCGCGTCGTGCTCGACGTGCTCCGCGCGAGCCTCGCCTCTGACCCGCAGCGCTGGACGCGCGTGGCCGAGGGGCTTCTCGGGGTCACCGAGGAGACCACGACCGGCGTGCACCGCCTGTACGAGCTCGCGGCATCCGGAGATCTGCTGTTCCCCGCGATCAACGTCAACGATTCGGTCACCAAGTCGAAGTTCGACAACAAGTACGGCATCCGCCACTCGCTGCCCGACGGGCTGAACCGCGCGACCGACGTGCTGATCGGCGGCAAGGTCGCGTTCGTGTGCGGCTACGGCGATGTGGGCAAGGGTGCGGCCGAGGCCCTTCGCGGCCAGGGCGCGCGCGTCATCGTGAGCGAGGTCGATCCCATCTGCGCGCTGCAGGCCGCGATGGACGGGTTTCAGGTCGCGACCCTCGAGTCCGTCGTCGGCGACGTCGACATCGTGGTCACGGGCACGGGCAACAAGGATGTCGTAACCGTCGAGCACCTGCAGGGGCTCAAGCACCTCGCGATCGTCGCGAACGTCGGGCACTTCGACAACGAGATCGACATGGCGGGGCTCGAGTCGCTCCCGGGGGCCGAGGCGATCGAGATCAAGCCGCAGGTGCACGAGTGGCGCCTCCCCAACGGGCGCAGCGTGCTCGTGCTGAGCGAGGGGCGCCTGATGAACCTCGGCAACGCGACGGGGCATCCCTCGTTCGTGATGAGCGCATCGTTCACCAACCAGGTGCTGGCACAGCTCGAGCTCTACACGCGCACGGCCGACTACCCCGTCGGCGTGTACGTGCTGCCGAAGGCGCTCGATGAGAAGGTCGCGCGACTGCACCTTGCGGCGCTCGGCGTGCAGCTCACCAAGCTCACGGCCGCGCAGGCGGACTACATCGGCGTTCCCGTCGACGGCCCCTACAAGCTCGAGCACTACCGCTACTGATTCCGGCGGGTCAGGCTCGCGCGGGACTTCGGGCTGGCGAGTTCGGGCGGTGGTTTCGGGTGGTAGGTGGTGCCGGGTGCGGGCGCGGGATGCGACCACGGGCGCCACGTTGCGGGGGTGGGAGAGGATGCCGCGCGTCAGCGCTGCGGGAAGTCCCTCGGCGCGGCGCGCGTGCCCGCAGTGAGGGCCGCGACGCGCTCCGCCTCGAGCTCGAGGCCGCGCAGCTCTCGATCGCGCCGGACGGCGATGACCGCGCGGAGCATCGTCTCGGGGTCCACGGGCGGGATGGGCGAGACGAAGGGCCGCGCCTCGGCCGCGAGCTGACCCGCCAGGCGCCCGCGGGGCCCGGGCTCCAGGCGATCGGCCTGGCGCGTGAACTGGGCGATGCGTCGCGCCAGCCGATCGGGGAGGCGACCGACGTCGGCGATCGCCGCCCACGGCTCGAGCCCCGGCGGTACGCCGAAGCCCGGCGCGGGAAGCGGGGGCGTGCGGGTGCGCTCGCTATACGTGCCGGCGAGCAGGTCGCCGAGCCGCTGCGAGCGGGGGGTGAACGCTCCGACGAGCAAGGCGATCGCGCCCAGGGTGAAGTAGATCTCCAGCACGCCGACGAGCGCGCGGATGAACGCCTGCCGGAACCCCGATGCGCCGCCGTCCGCGCGGACGATCCGGCCGCCGACCGCCAGCTTGCCGAGGCTCCGCCCGCGCGCTGCCGTCTCGACGGCGGTGGGGATGGCGATCAGCACGGTCACGAGCATGACGATCGTCGCGATGCGGGCGGTCGCGTCGCTCATCAGGCCCTGACCCGAGAGCATGGCGAAGAGCAGCGCGAACGTGACGATCAGGGCGACCGACACGAGGACGTCGATGAACGCGCCGAGCGTGCGCAGGAAGAACCCGATCGGCTGCACGTCGAGGGCCACGGCCTCGCCGGTGAGCACCTCGTCCTGGTGGACGTGGACGAGGGAAGGCGGGCCTGCGGCGGGCATGAGTACAGTAAATCAGGTGGACCTCGACGCACTCACGGCCGCCCGTCGCGAAGAGTGGGCGCGCTTCGACGTCCTGACCCGCGTCCGCCGCCCGAGCGGCGCCGAGGTCGACGAACTGGTCACGCGCTACCGCGCGGCATCCGCCGATCTCTCCGAGATCAAGACGTCGGCGGGCCGCACGCCGCAGGGCGACCACGTCTCGACCCTGCTGGCGCGCGCTCGGCTTCGCCTGACCGGCGCGCCCGAGAACGTGCTGCGGCAGCTCCCGCGGTTCTTCGCGCTGCAGCTGCCCGCCGCGCTCTACCGGCTGCGCTGGACGAGCCTCGTGGTCGCCGTCGTGTTCGTGGCCACGGCATCCCTCGTCGCCGCCTGGATCTCGCGTGACCCCGCCCTCGTGGCGACGCTCGGCAGCCAGGCGCAGCTCGAGTACTACGCGGAAGAGGAGTTCGCGGGGTACTACACCGAGAATCCCGCGGCCGTCTTCGCGGGCACGGTGTGGACCAACAACGCCTGGATCGCCGCGCAGGCGGTGCTGTTCGGAGTCACGGGTTTCTGGCCCGTCATGGTGCTCGTGCAGAACGCGGTCGGGGTCGGCACCGCGGCGGCGGTGATGTTCGCGTTCGACGCGGGCGACGTGTTCGTGCTGCACATCCTCCCGCACGGACTGCTCGAGCTGACGTCGATCTTCGTCGCCGGGGCGGCCGGCCTGCACATCTTCTGGTCGTGGGTCGCGCCCGGGCGCCGCTCGCGCGGCGAATCGCTCGCCGCCGCCGGGAGGTCGCTCGCAACCGTCGCCGTCGGGCTCGTGCTGGCGCTGCTGGTGGCCGGGATCATCGAGGGCTTCGTCACGGGACAGTCGTGGCCGTGGCCGGTGAAGATCGGCATCGGCGCCCTCGCGCTCGCCGGATTCCTGTTCTACATGCTCGTGGTCGGCGGGCGCGCGGTCCGGCACGGAGAGACCGGCGACCTCACGGAATACGAGACCGGGACGCCGCGACTCGTCGCCGGCTGACCCGCACCGGGTCGCCGCGCCTCGTTGCCGCACGTTCCGCCCGATGCCCGCGACCAGTTTCGGCCCGGTCTCTCCACCACGGCCCGCGCGATTGCGCGAGCCGAAGCGTCGAAACCGGGCCGAAACGAGGTGTTCGGTGCTGCCGCGCGAACTACTTCTTGGTGCCGTCGAAGAGGGCCTTGTACGCGAAGCCCGCGATCAGGCCGCCGACGATCGGGAACACGATGAACACCCACAGCTGGCCGAGGGCGAGCGGTCCGCCGTAGATGGCCGAGGCGATCGAGCGGGCGGGGTTCACCGAGGCGTTGTCGATCGGGATGATCGCGAGGTGGATGAGCACGAGGGTCAGGCCGATCACGAGGCCCGCGAAGGTCGTGCCGCGGGTGGCGTGGGTGACGCCCAGGATCACGAGCACGAACAGCCCGGTGAAGAGCACCTCGACGATGATCGCGGCGCCGATGCCGAAGCCCAGCGGCGACGCCTCACCGAACCCGTTGCTGGCGAAGCCCGCGTCCTGGGCGTTGCCGAGCCATCCGTCGGGACCGAAGAGGCCGATCAGCACGACGAGGGTCGTCGCGACCGCGCCGCCGACGATCTGCGCGATGACGTAGGGCAGCACGCCCCTCCAGGGGAACCGGCCGGCGGCCGCGAGGCCGAAGGTGACAGCGGGGTTGAAGTGGCCGCCCGAGATCGGGCCGAACGCGTACGCGCCGGCGATGACCGTGATGCCGACGGCGAGCGAGACGCCGAGGAATCCCACACCGAGCGATGTGCCGTTCTCGCTCGCGCCGAAGTTCGCGGCGAACAGCGCGGTGCTGATGACGCCCAGCACGAGGAGGAAGGTTCCGAACGCCTCGGCGATGAGGGTCGCCGCGGTGGACGGCGCAACCGGGGTGTGGTCAAGGGCAGTGGGCTCGACGGGGACGTCGGGGCGCGGGTCGTCGCTCATGAGTGAGGCTCCTTCGCTTGGGGTTCACGCGTGGTTCGTCGGAAGCACGCTCATGGCGAGCATACCGGCGCACTCAGCGGACACTCAGGATTGCCCGGCGGAACGGCCGCAATCGGCGTAACGGCCCGTCACAAGGCGACGCATTCAGAGCCGCCCGGCCGCCTTGAGGTCGAGGTAGCGGTCGGCGATGCGGGGCGGAAGGTCGTCGGGTCCGGCGGCGATCGCATCCGCCCCCGCCCGCTCGAGCGCACTCGTGACCCTGGCGGCATCGCGCAGCGTGTGCTCGGCGGCTGCGGCGCGGTAGACGTCGTCGCTGCGCTCCCGCTCGGTGGCGATGGCGGGCAGCGCGGTGTCGGTGACGGTGCCGACGATCACCCGCGCGCGGCGGGTGACCTGGGGGAGCGACCCGAGGAACCCCCGCGCGGCCTCGGGCGCGTCCTGAGCGGTCAGCAGCACGATCAGGGAGGGGCGGGATGTCAGCGTCCGCACCTGTGCGAGCGCGCCGTCCCAGTCCGTGTCGATGAGCTGCGGCTCGACCGGGGCCATCGCATCAACGAGGGCGGGCAGCAGGGCGGGCCCGTCCACTCCCGTGACGCGGGCGCGCACGACACGGTCGAACATCACGAGGTGCACGTGATCGCCGGCCCGGGTCGCGAGGGCCGACAGCAGGAGGGCCGCCTCCATCGAGGCATCCAGTCGTGTGCCGTCGCCGACGCGCGCCGCCGACGTGCGCCCCGTGTCGATCACGATCACGACGTGCCGGTCGCGTTCGGGCCGCCACGTGCGCAGCAT
>NZ_DATMIO010000007.1:0-22297 GCF_035554235.1 Microbacterium sp.
CACGGACTCGGCGAACCCCAATCACGTCGTGCCGAACCACGACGCCGCCGACCAGCTCTGGGCGGCGCTCGCGGCCAACCAGCCGCTGCAGCTCACGGGTGAGGCCGGTGTCAACGACGGGGTCGTGGTCACGGAGCCGACGGCACCACCCGTGGAGCCCTCGACGCCGCCGACGACCGAGGCGACCCCGGGGGCGACGACGGCGCCGACCGAACAGCCGATCGCGCTGCCCTCGGAGATCTCGGGAAGCACGGCCGCGCAAGAGACCTGCTCGAACGGCAACCTGCGCTGACCTTCTCGGGTTCACCGGCCTCGCGAGGAGCGGTTAGTATTGCAAGGCGCATCCGCTCGTTTCGGCGGCTGGATGCCTGGAGACGTCGCATAGTCCGGCCTAGTGCACCACCCTGCTAAGGTGGAGACCCCTTACGGGGTCCGAGGGTTCAAATCCCTCCGTCTCCGCAAGAAAAGGCCCCGGCAATCCCTTGTAATCACTGGGATCACAGGGCCTTTCTCATTGTGGCGTGCGCGCCTTGCCCACATTTTGCCCACAAACCGTGGAGAGTCGTGAGGCTCCTCGAGCGAGCTTCATTGCTCGGCTCGAACCCCGGGATATCGACCGCCCGTGGAGGGCTGGGCGCCCTGCCTGAGGCCTGTCCCAGCGGCGGCTCCGGCGGGGCTCAGGGGTGGCCGTCACTCTGTGTTCGGCCGGTCTACGGTCTACGGTCCGCTGAGTGAACGGTGGGCATCCGTTGTGGCTGAGCTGGTCGCAATGATCTGCGTGGCTCGAGCTCGATCGAGAGCTGTTGAGACTGCATCAAGGTCGTCGTCGAATAGGTCTGCGTAGACGTCGAGTGTCATCGCGGCGGAGGCGTGTCCGCGCATACGCTGCACTGCTTTCACATTCGCGCCTGATTGAACGGAAAGGGATGCCGCGGTATGGCGGAGGTCATGCACGGTCAGGGTCGGTGCGCCTGCGGCTGGTGCCATCCGGCCTGATCGCGTCCCACCGTTCCCAAATGGGCTGGGATGTCGATGCCGTCGTGCCAGATGAGGCACAGATCGCGATGCTCGCGTGCGAGCGGCTGATCCGCGAAGGACACCGCGAGATCGCCTACGTGGATACCACCGATGAGTCCCGGGCTGCCCGCAGGCGACTGCTCGGTGTGCGGGCGGCGCTGGGCGACGCCGGCATCGCCCTGGACGACGGACGCCTTGCGCGCTGCGGCTCGGATGCCGCCGGCGGCCGCGCCGCCGGAGCCGAGCTGCTCGAAGGACCCCGCCCGCCGACGGCCGTGATCTGCTTCAACGATCAGATCGCGATGGGTGTCATGCAGGCAGCGGCAAGACGAGGCATCCCGGTTCCCGAGGGTCTGTCAATCGTGGGCATCGACGATCTGCACCCGGTCGCCGATGCGCTTGACCCCGGGCTGACAACGGTGGCACTGCCCCACGCCGAGATGGGTCGTTGGGGCATGACCCGCCTTCTCGAGCGCATCGACGGCTCTCCGCCAGCAACGGGCGGACGCCTGCACCGGATTCCGGGCTGGCTCGTGGAGCGTGAGTCGGTCGCTCCCCCCGTGCGCTGAGCCGCCAGCCAATCGCCTAGACGTCGCCCCACCGCGGTGCGACGGTGCACCCTCCCAGCGGACTCCTGCTACTTTCGGGCACGGGATGAGCGCGGCTCGCGACTCTGAATCAAGTTTCAGGCGGATTCGCGGATGATGAGCTCGGTAGGAAGCATCGTCCGGCCAGCGGGATTGCCGTCAATCACGTCGAGAAGCATGCGGACCATTTCGCGCGCGATCCACTCGAAGGGCTGACGCATCGTTGTGAGTGGCGGTGAGGTCCGGCTAGCGACGGGGGCGTCATCGAAGCCCGCCACCGCGACGTCGTCGGGTACGCGCATGCCGCGGCCATTAAGGACTTCGATGGCACCGGCCGCCATCATGTCGTTCGCGACGAACACGGCGTCGATGTCGGGCGCGCGGGCGAGGAGTCGGTCCATGGCCGCGGCGCCGGAGTCTCGCGAGTAGTCACCCTCCACCACCAGCTGCTCGTCGAACGCGTCGCCGAGCTCGTCGCGGTATCCCTCAAGTCGGCCGATACCGCCCGAGGTGTCTTGGGGCCCTGCGATGGTCGCGATGCGTGATCGCCCGGTCTTCCGCAGATAAGCGACGACGTCCCGTGCGCCGTTCACCTCGTCGGCCGCGACGTAACCAATCTGCCGCTCGAAGCCGAGCGGTACCCCGCAGGCAACGAGAGGGACTTTCGCCTGAACCAGCGTCTTGAGGAAGGTTTCGCGGCCTCGATGGGAAGAAACGATGAGAGCGCCGTCGACGTGTCCGGACGTGATGAACTCGGTGACCCGTCGCTGGTCATCGGGCGACCCGGCCATCAGAAGCACCAGCGGAAGGTCCCTCTCTGCCAGCGAGTCGGCTGCGCCGCGCATCAGCGCGGAGAAGTTCGGGTCCTCGAAGAGCCGGTCCTGACTCTCGGTGAGAAGAAAGGCGATGGAGTTCGCGCGGGCGGTTGCGAGATTCCGCGCGTGCGGGTTGATTCGGTACCCCGTTTGGCGTATCGCCCGCTCGACTGCCTGACGTGCCTCCGGGCTCACCCAATGGCCGCCGTTGAGCACCCGCGAAACCGTTCCCCGGGACACGCCGGACGCGCTCGCGACGTCGTCAATGGTCGGCCGCTTGCGCGTCTCTCCGGTCACCCCGACAGTGTACGGAACCCCGGGCTCGACCGGTGACGGCGGGGCACTCGCCTGAGGTCGGCGCGTCGAGTTGGCCAGCGACATCCCCGCTACGCCTTGACTGCGCCCGCGGCAAGGTCGACTCGCCAGTAGCGCTGCATCACGAGGAACAGAATGATGAGCGGCACGATGGACAGCAGTGCTCCGGTGATCACCAACGTGTACATCGCAGGCAGAGACGCCCCCTGGTTGAGCAGCCCGGACAAACCCACGGTAATCGGGAATAGCTCGTCGTTGCCGAGCATGATGTACGGGAGCATGAAGTTGTTCCAGACGGCGACGAACTGGAAAAGGAAGATCGTCACCAGTCCGGGCGCCATCATCGGCATGACGATTCTGTGGAAGATGTACATCTCCCTCGCCCCTTCGGTTCGTGCCGACTCGATAATGTCGGTGGGAACGGCGGCGGCGGCGTAGATTCGCGCGAGGTAGATGCCGTAGGGGCTGATCAGTTGCGGAAGCAGAACAGACCAGTACGTGTTCGTCAGCTCCACCTGGGCGAGCAAGAGGTACTGGGGAATTGCCAGAATGACTCCCGGGACGAGAACGCCCATGAGTAGCACCTTGAAGACCACACCCTTGCCGGGGAAGGTGAACTTCGCCAGTGCGTAGCCAGAGATCGCCGAGATGTACGTGGACACGATGGCGCCGACACCGGCATACAGTGCGGTGTTCAGCATCCATCGCCAGTACAGGCCGTCGCGGTACTCGGTGAGCGCGACGATGTTGTCCCACAGGTGGGTGGACGGCGCCAGTGTGAATGTGGAGAAGAGTTCGGATGCGTCCTTCGTGGACGCAATCAGCACCCAAACGACAGGGAGCAGGCAGTAGAACGCGCCCAACAGGAGGATGGCCGTGGAACCGGGGGCAACGCGCACCCGCGTGTCGGCTGTGTGGCTGTCGCGGCGTGCGCGACGGAGGTCGGGTACCGTCGCGGCGCGGGTGTTCGTGGTGAGTGCCATCGGGATCAGTCCTCCTGACCGAAGGCGCGCC
This sequence comes from Microbacterium sp., assembly GCF_035554235.1. Classification (GTDB taxonomy): domain Bacteria; phylum Actinomycetota; class Actinomycetes; order Actinomycetales; family Microbacteriaceae; genus Microbacterium. The sequence continues at coordinate 3,749 of NZ_DATMIO010000007.1, forward strand.
GTTGAACGACGCGGAGGAACAAGAAGGAAAGAGCGAAGGTCGCAACCGCGATCACGATCGACGTCGCCGCAGCGCCGTTGATGTCTCCGCGCGTGAACGCGTCGCGGTATACAAACATGAGTGGCGACCAAGTGCTCGAGATGCTGTTGGTGAGCGGCTTGAGCGTCGTGGGCTCGGCGAACACTTGAAGAGTGGCGATCATCGAGAACAGCGCCGTCATCACGAGAGCTGGAGCAATAATCGGCACCTTGATGCGCCAGGCGATCTGCGCCTCCGAGGCGCCGTCGATGCGGGCCGCTTCGTAGATGTCCGTGGGAACTGCTTTAAGAGAGGTGTACATCACGATCATGTTGAAGCCGACTCCGCCCCAGAGCCCGATGTTCGCGATGGCGAACACCACCAACCCGGGTGAGAGCAGCGAGGGTACGTCCCAGCCGAATTGGTCGAAGATCCAGTAGAACGGGCTGACTGCCGGCAGATAGAGGAAACCCCACAGCAGCGAGGAGATCACGGCCGGTACGGCGTATGGCAGGAAGATGGACACTCGCCCGAAGGTCTTGGCACCGGTACGACGGGCATCGAGAAGGAGCGCGAAGATGAGCGCGAGGCCGAGCATTGTCGGGATGAGGATGAGCCCGTAGAGGAGCACCCGGAGGACGCTCGCAAGGAACTCCGGGTCAACGAAGGTGGATACGTAGTTCTCGAAGCCCACGAATACCGTTGACCGGGCTCCTGAACCGAGACCGAGTCCCGAGACCTTTTCTTTCTGGAAGGACAGGACGAGGGTGTAGATGATGGGTGCCGCCATGAAGACTACAAACAGCACGATTCCCGGTGCGAGCATCGCCCACGGGGTGAAGTGCTTGCCGGCCCGGGATCGCTTGGACCGGGTGACGGTGGCGGACATGCGGTGTTCCTCTCGGGCTGGGTCGGGCCGGGGCGCTGGTGTGCCACCCCGGCCCAACAAGTGGTGCTACTCGACGACCGTGAAGCCGTTTGACTTCAGGTCTTCCAGAGTGATCTGCTGCATCGCGGACACGGCGGCAACGAAGGCGTCGACACTCTTTGCCTCGGCGGCCTTTGCGAACTCGTCGTTGTAGGCGCTGAACGCGACGTTCACGTTGGGGCCGTACGTGAACGGTGCTACAGCTTCGGCCGCCTGAGCGGCGACGTCGTAGAAGTCGGGCTGGTTGCTGAAGAAATCCGGTGCCTCGGTGAGGATCGACGCGCCGGCCTCAGTGGCTGCCGGGTAGATGCCGGTCTGCTCGACCAGTGCGGCGACCGCCTCAGGGTCGGTGTTAAGCCAGGTGGCGAACTCGGTGGCTGCCTCAACGTGGTCCGACTGTGAAGTGACCGCTGTGGATGAGCCGCCCCAGTTGCCGTTCGAAGGGGTGCCGTCCCAGGTAGGCAGTAGCGCGGCCTTCCACAGGCCGGCGGTGTCTGCGGCATTGCCCTGGAGGACACCCGGGCCCCACACTGCACCGAGCCATCCGACCTGGGTGCCGTCGTTGAGCCCCGCGTTCCACTCGGGGGTGTACATGGGCTTGTTGTCGATGGCGCCCTCGGCCACAAGACCGCCCCAGTACTCGGCGACCGCCTGCGTCGGCTCCTGGTCTATGCCGACTGCCCACGCTTCGCCATCGATGGACCACCACTCGGCCTGCGCCTGCTGCGAGAGTCCAGCGAACCAACCGGCATCGGTAGCCGAGAAGGTGCCGAGGTACTTGGTGGGGTCGGCTTCGCGCAGCGCACGCGCGGTGTCGGCGTACTCATCCCACGTGGTCGGCACGGTGAGCCCGAGCTCGTTGAAGATGTCTTCGCGGTAGTAGAACATCATCGGCCCGGTGTCCTGGGGAATCGCGTAGACCGCGTCACCGCCGAGCGTCACCGAGTCCCACACTGCATCCGGGAACTCCCCGGCGAGGTCGCCACCCACCGCGCCGGCAATGTCGGCCAGCGCATCGGACGCTACAAGAGTCGGGATCTTCTGGTACTCGGCCTGTATGAGGTCGGGAGCGCCGCTGCCGGCCTGGATGGCGGTGAGCAGCTTGGTGATGGCCGGGTCGCCGCCGTCCTGCTTGGCAACCGTCACCTGGATGTCTGGGTTGGCCTCGTTCCAAATATCGACGACCTTGTCCAGATTGGGCGCCCATGCCCAGTACGTCAGTTTGACTGGGTCGCCCGAGTTGTTGTTCTCGGGTCCTCCGGCAGAGCAACCAGTAGCGATGAGCGCCGTGAGGGCCACGGCTGCAACCGTGCCGGCGCGGAATGCTGTGCACATTCGTCCTCCTTGTCGAAAGGCTGTGATTTGCGGATGCCCTTGGGATCCAGCGCTACGGGACGGCGCTGTAACCTGTGAGCGATCCCAGTAACGCACAGTCAGTTTCTCCTGTCAACTGAGGTCAATGCCCTGTTTCCAGACTGGAGTTGCTGTGCTAGAACTGTGACCGCACACAGTTTTAGGAGCCCATTCACCAATGTCGTCGCATGCCCTCACCCTCCCCGAGCCGACTTCACCCGTGCGTAGCGGGTGGATTCCCGGCACGTCAGCGATCCGGTTTGGAGGGGACTACAACCCCGAGCAGTGGAGTCGTGAAACATGGCTCGAGGACATCCGGCTGATGCGCGAAGCGGGCGTGAATCTGGTCAGTGTCGGAATCTTCTCCTGGGTGCTGCTCGAACCCCGCGAGGGTGAGTACGACTTCACGTTCCTAGATGACCTCCTGGACCTGCTGTCTGGTGCCGGCATCGACGTCGACTTGGGAACCCCCACCGCTGCACCGCCCGCTTGGTTCTGGCGGGCCTACCCTCACGCGTGCCCGGTCACACGGGACGGGGTGACCCTCGCGTTCGGTTCCCGCGGGATCGTGAGCCCAAGCTCTCCCGAGTACCGCAGGGCAGCTGCGGCGGTTGCCGGACAGCTCGCGCAGCGCTACGCAGACCATCCCACCGTTGTCATGTGGCACATACACAACGAGTACGGAGCTCCGGTGGCGGAGAGCTACGACGACGCGTCCGTTGCCAACTTCCGCGACTGGCTGAAGTGCCGCTACACATCCATCGACGCGCTCAACGCGGCGTGGGGCACCACTTTCTGGGGTCAGATCTACGGCTCTTTCGAGGAGATTGACGCCCCACGCAAATCAGCGAGTGTGAGCAATCCCGCGCATCGGCTGGACTTCAAGCGGTTCAGCTCGGATGCTCTCCTGGAGTGCTACCGCTTAGAGCGCGACGCGATCCGCCGGCACGCTCGTCAGCCCATCACCACGAACTTCATGGCGTCGACGTGTCGCGACATCGACTACTGGCGATGGGCTGAGGAAGTCGACATCGTCTCCAACGACCACTACCTCACTGCCTCTCGTCTGGACGCACACGTCATGCTGTCCATGGACGCTGACCTCACCCGGTCGCTCGCCGGTGGAAAGCCATGGATTCTCATGGAGCACTCCACATCGGCGGTGAACTGGCAGCCCCGCAACATGGCCAAGCGGCCGGGAGAACTGGCACGCAACAGCGTCGCCCACCTCGCCCGCGGAGCCGACGCGATCATGTTCTTCCAGTTCCGGGCGAGCCGGTTCGGAGCAGAGAAGTTCCACTCGGCGATGCTTCCCCACGCCGGAGTGCACAGCCGCGTGTGGCGTGAAGTGGTCGGGCTGGGCACTCACCTCAGTGAGCTCGACGAGCTGCGGGGCAGTCGAGTGGAGGCATCGGTCGCGATCGTGTGGAGCACCGAGTCGTTCTGGGCCCAGGATCTGGAGTGGCGGCCGTCGGTCGATCTATCGCACCGCGACCAAATCGAGGCGTTCTACTCCACGCTGTGGCGGCTCGGTGTGACCGTCGACTTCGTGCACCCTTCGCAGGACTTGTCCAAGTATGCCGCCGTCTTCGCCCCGTCGCTGTACCTCCTCAGTGACGACTCGGCCGCGAACCTGCGTTCCTATGTGAGCCACGGCGGCACTCTTGCGGTGTCCTACTTCTCGGGCATCGTCGATGAGAACGACGCTGTCCCCCATGGCCCGTTCCCGGGGCAACTGCGAGATGTCCTCGGCATCTCCATCGAGGAGTTCCAGCCGCTGCGGGAAGGTGCGCACGTCACGCTCAACAGCGGACACGAGGGCACGGTCTGGTCGGACGAGATCGTGTTGCAGGGCGCCGAGGTGATTGAGGCGTACGCGGACGGGCCCGCCGCGGGGTTGCCTGCCATCACCAGGAACACGCTGGGCAACGGGGTGGCCTGGTATCTGTCGACCAAGCTCGACGATGCAGATCTGGAAGACGTGGTCCGCAACCTGCTCAAAGACGTAGACCTGGCCGTTTCCCCTCCGCCGAGCGGCCTGGAGCGTGTCATCCGCATCGCCGAAGACGGCGCTCGCTACGCCATCGCCATCAACCACGCCGACATCGACCTCCCGCTCGGTGCCGGTGGCACCGATCTCGCAACGGGCGCCCACCAGGAGGAGCTTCGCGTAGCCGCCGGAGGCATCATCGTCGTTCGGCTCGACCCGAAGGGGGCGACGGCCTAACTCCCCGACCTACCCCCAGCGATGTCCGGACAACCCGGACCCATCCGCAACGTCGCGGACGGCTTCCTCTCAAGGACCGCGTGCAGACGTTGCACACCCGAGAGGAAACAAAGTGCACGTTCGCAGAATCATGGCAGCCGCCGCCGCAGCCGCGGCGCTGTCGCTCACATCAACAGCACTATCGGCAGCCGCGTATGCGGAGGATCCCGGACCGGTCGAGGCCGGCATCACGGTCGACAAGGTGGACGGACTCTCACCCGACTTCTTGAAGGGAGTAGATGTTTCGACAGTCGAGTCGCTCGAAGCGAGCGGCGTCGTCTTCCGCGACTCCACCGGCGCGCCGGCAGACCTCTTCACGATCCTCGCTGAAAACGGAGTCAACTCCGTACGAATCCGCGTGTGGAACGACCCGTTCGACGCGGAAGGGCGCGGCTACGGCGGCGGCAACGTAGATGTCGACCGCGCGGTCCAAATCGGGCAGCGAGCAACAGCGGCGGGACTGGACGTCCTGGTCGACTTCCACTATTCGGACTTCTGGGCAGATCCCGGACGACAGCTGTCTCCGAAAGCCTGGACCGGACTGGACGCGACTGCGCGCGCCACCGCGCTGCACGACTTCACCGCGGACGCGCTGCAACGCTTGGAAGACGCCAGCGTGGATGTCGCCATGGTGCAGATCGGCAACGAGACAAACAACGGCGTCGCCGGCTACACCCGTGCAGGCACGGCGATCGACCAGACGTTCGCAAACCTGATCTCCGCCGGCAGCTCGGCGGTGCGCGAGGTGCTTCCCGGCGTCCCCGTCGCCGTCCACTTCACCAACCCCGAGACCGCCGGGCGTTACGCCACCTACGCGGCCGGCCTCGCCCAGTTCGGGGTGGACTATGACGTGTTCGCCAGCTCGTACTACCCCTACTGGCACGGAACCACCGAGAACCTCACGAACGTCCTGTCACACATCGCCACGACCTACGGCAAGAAGGTGATGGTCGCCGAGACCTCATGGGCACGCACGCTGGAAGACGGCGACGGCTTCCCCAACGTCATCGGCTCGGGCACCATCAGCGACGACTACCCGGTCAGTGTGCAGGGTCAGGCAACCCAGCTGCGCGACGTCATCGCCGCAGTGGCCGCAGTCGGCGCCGCGGGCCTCGGCGTGTACTACTGGGAGCCCGCCTGGCTTCCCGTCGGTCCGCCATCGGAATACGAGACGAACGCGCTCCTATGGGAACGTGACGGCTCGGGCTGGGCGACGAGCTACGCGTCCTCGTACGACCCTGTGCACGTCGGCGAGTTCTACGGCGGATCGGCCTGGGACAACCAGTCCCTGTTCGCCTGGGACGGCAAGCCACTCGAGTCGCTGCGCACCTTCCAGTACGTCGACACCGGCGCCGTCGCGCCCAGAGAGATCGTTGCCGTCGAGCAGCCGGCGCTGTCGTTCCAGGAGGGATCCCCGGTGACCCTTCCCGAGACAATCGCAGTCGACTACAACGACGGAACCACAGAGCACCCGGCCGTCACCTGGTCCGGCGCGGTCCACTGGATCCGCGGGCCCGGCGTCTACGAGATTCCCGGCGCTACCTCCACGGGGCTCGAGGTCGTCGCAACCGTTACCGTGCTCGCCGTCAACTACGTGGAGAACCATTCGTTCGAATACGCCGACATGAGCGCCTGGACGCTCACGGGGCCAGCAGCTCGCACGCAGACCTCGGACAGCTCGGACGGGGACTTCTCGGTCACCTTCTGGAATGGAACGGCATACACCGCATCGGTGCAGCAGACCATCACCGGCGTCCCCGCCGGAACCTACCTGCTTCAGGCAACCACGCAGGGCACGAACAGTCCGTCGACCGACACTCGTACCCTGACTGCGACGACGTCCGCAGGCAGCGAAAGCGCACCACTGGAGTTCTCAACCTGGAACGAGTTCCATACCTCGGACGTTGACGGCGTGGTGGTTGGAGCCGACGGCACGGTAACCGTGTCGGCGAGCTTCTCGCTCAGCGCCGGAGCCTGGGGCGTAGTGGACGACTTCCGTCTCGTGCGAGCATCCACCACGGCCCCGGTGGACACATCCGACCTCGAGACTCTGCTCATCGAGGCCCGTGCAATCGACCTCACCCCCTTCACCCCCGCCTCGGCGGCGGCGCTCGAGGAGGCCATCGCAATCGCCGATGTCGTTGTGGCCGCTTCGGAGGTAACTGCGAAGGACGTGAAGTCTGCCACGAAGCTGCTCGAGAAGGGGGTGAAGAAGCTCAACCTCACGCGGTAACAGCAATAAACCTGGGGCCGCGTGCTGGCGCGGCCCCAGGCGCAACCAAGAAACAAGGAGGTTTCCCGTTGTCCAACCTGAGTTCCCATCTGCGGACCGTCGGCATCGCCGTCGCACTTACAGCCATGGTGTCCGCAACCATTCCCACGGCCGCCCTCGCCGCTAAACCCACAACGACAAGGCAGCCCTGCTCGACATGGCGACGCGTGTGTCCGCCAAGGGGATGAAGGTGTACGTCGAGCTCCACTTCTCGGATACGTGGGCTGACGGTGCGCACCAGACCAAGCCGGCAGCGTGGGCAAGTCACGGCTACACCCAACTGCTGACCGATGTGTACAACTTCACGTACGACATCTGCACCAGTCTGAAGGCGCAAGGCACGACTCCGGCCATGATCTCCATCGGAGCGACAATGCCCTCTACCGCAGTTGGTTCGACCAGGCCGTTCGCCGTGGCGTGCAGTTCGACGTCATCGGTCTGTCGTACTACTCCATCTGGCACGGCACGATCAGCGTCGCTGAAGGCCAACATGAATGACGTCTCCGCGCGATACAACAAGCCGGTCGTCGTCGCTGAGACCGCGTACCCGTTCACCTTGAGCTGGGAAGACGAAGAGGGGAACGTCTGCTGCAACAAGAACATGCTCCTCGCCGGCTACGCGGCCACTCCCACGGGACAAGCGGCGAACCTCCGCGACGTCTTGGCCGCGGTGCGAGCCGTACCGAACGGTCGCGGTCTTGGGGTGTTCTACTGGGAGCCCACTTGGACCGCTGTCGACGGCAACGGGTGGAGTCCCGACGACGCATCAAGCGGAAACAGCTGGGAAACATGACGTTGTTCGACTTCAGCGACGAGGCTCTCCCGGCGCTGAGCGAGTTCCGCCCCTAGGTGCGGTCGACTGCGCACCAGATCACCGGTCCGGGGTTCCCTTAATGGTGGGGGGTCCCGGACCGCGCCTCGGTCGTTCCAGCGACTTCTCGCGAGGCGGGATCTGACTGTGGTCGACCGGGCGCGCAGCAGATCGACCTACCGGGCCAGGCATAGTGCCGTGCCTCGCCCGGCGACCTCGGCGAAGAACGCTCCCATCGCCCGAAATCGGACTGTTGTCGCCACGCCTCGCCAAGCGTGGATCGCCGCGCGATTAGCTGCGCCTCGAGCGTTAAAAGTCCGGTTTGAGTCCCGGCGTTCTCGATGTGCTGAAGCAGCAACTCCGCCGAGGACGACCCATTCCGTCCCCGCGCTGAGCGACTGCCGTGACCGAAATCGCACATGGTTCGGTTCGTCTCGGGCGGTCGCGCTCGTCGTCGCCGGCGTTCACATCACATCATTGATTGCCGCGTCGTGATCTCATGCCCTACGGCAGTGGTTCTCGTCATAGCGTCCGCACAGTGTGCGGAGGTCGTGGATTATAGCGTGTTGAGATCCTCCTCCAACGGGATGATTGACCCTCGGATGACACGGTGGCGGCGACCTTCTCAGCGGATGGCGTCGCCGGGGGAGGCTTCGAGCAGCGCGAGATCGGCACGTGTGGGCGCCTGCTCCCAGTCGCCCGCGCCACTGACGGCCAGTGCACCGCAGCGCGCTCCGCGGTACAGTCGCTGCGCAATAGATAGGCCATCGAGCGCACCCGACAGGTAGCCGGCGGTGAAGGCGTCACCGGCGCCGATGCTGTTCACCTCCGTGATCGCGTACGCGGGGCACGAGACGGCTCCATCGGCATTGAACATGGTCGCACCGTGCACCCCGCGCTTGACGACGACCTCGCTCACCCCCGCATCCAGCAGCTGTGCGACACGCTCCGCCTCGCACGCGCCGTCGGCGACGAGGTCGAGCTCGCCCTCCGAGGCGACGACGATGTCTGCGCGCCGGGCGAGCGGTGCGAGTGCTGCTCCCGCTGCCGCGCGGTCCCAGAGCTTCGCCCGGTAGTTGACGTCGAAGGACACGAGCGCGGAGGTCTCGCGTGCCACCTCGAATGCCGTCGTCGTGGCCGCGTGCGCGGTCTCGGAGAGTGCAGGGGTGATGCCGCTGAGATGCCAGATGCGCGCCGTTGTCGCGGTGAGCGCCACCACGTCGGCGGGGCCTATTCGTGACCCGGCAGAAGCGCGTCGGTGATACGTCACGGTGGGCGCGATCGCTGCGGGCATGTCGACGAGCATGAGGCCCGTGGGAGCGGACTCGTCACGCCTCACCCAGTCGAGGTCGACGCTTTCGGCGCGCAGCGTACGCGCGACGAGGTCGCCGGCCGGATCCGCGCCGAGCACACCGACCCACGCGGTCCGATGGCCGAGGCGGGAGAGACCGATCGCGACGTTCATCTCCGCACCGGCGGGGGAGGCGTGCAGCGGATCGGCGAGTGCGAGACGGCCATGGGCGCGGATGGCGACCAGCGACTCGCCGAGAGTGACGACGTCCATCGGCTACTCCTGCGCCGACAGTGCGCGGAAGGCCGCCGCTCGCACCGCGAGCGAGGTCAGGTCGAGGGGATCGGTTGCTTTGCCGGTCAGCGGCGCCCCCACACCGAGGGCCAGGGCGCCTCGACGCAGGTAGTCGCGGCCGGTGGCGAGATCGACACCGCCCACCGGAATGAGCGGCACGTCGGGGAACGGCGCTCGCAGCGCGGACAAGTAGGCCGGTCCGCCGAACTCGGCCGGAAAGAGCTTGACGGCCGTCGCACCGCGCTCGAGCGCGTCCAGGATCTCGGTGGGGGTCAGGGCGCCGGCGAGCACCGGAGCGCCCGCGTCGACGGATGCCTCGATCGAGGCTGTCACGGCCGGAGTGACCATGAACGTGGCCCCGGCATTCATCGCTGCGGCGACATCCTCCTCGGTCAGCACCGTGCCTGCACCGATCTCGGCGCGCGTGTCGGCGGCAAGTGCGCTGATCGCCTCGAGTGCGCCCGGAGTGGTCAGCGACACCTCGAGTGCCCGAAAGCCCGCGTCGATGAGGGTGCGCCCGATCGCGACGGCGTGCACCCGCGAAGCGCTGCGGATGATCGGCATGACCCGCTGGGCGATCAGCAGGTCGCGCAACTCGGTCGTGGTCACCATTCTGCGAAGCCCCCGTCATTGTGGCGCCAGATGGGTCCGCGCCAGGCGTGTCCGCGCGCGTCGGCATTGCGGACCGCGGTCTCGTCGACTTCGATACCGAGGCCGGGTTTGGTAAATCGCTCGATGTAGCCGCTCGAGAAGTCGAAGACGGAGCGGTCCATGACGTAGTCGAGCACCTCGCCGTCCTCGTTGTAATGGATGCCGATGCTGTGCTCCTGGATGAAGAAGTTCGGCACGGCGAAGCCGATCTGCAAGCACGAGGCCAGTGCGATCGGCCCCAGCGGACAGTGCGGTGCGAGCTGCACGTCGTAGATCTCAGCCAGGCTCGCGATGCGGTGAACCTCCGAGATGCCGCCGGCATGCGACAGGTCGGGCTGGGCGATCGCGATGCCGGACTGGAACACCGGCAGGAACTCCTGGCGGCTGAACAGCCGCTCGCCCGTGGCAATGGGGATCGACGTCATATCCGCGAGCCGGCCGATCAAGTGACTGTTCTCGGGGACCACGGGCTCCTCGACGAACATCGGGCGCAGCGGTTCGAGCGCGGGCATGAGCCTCCGCGCGTCGGCAAGGCCGATGCGACCGTGGAAGTCGACGCCGACGTCGCCGGTGTCACCGAGCACCTCGCGCGCTGCGGCGACGCGGGATACGACGCCGTCCAGCTCGCGCAGGTTCGAGATCCGCTCCATCCGGCCGGAGGCGTTCATCTTGACAGCGGTCAGGCCCTGCTCCAGACGCGCCGATATCGCGTCGGAGACCTCATTCGGCTCGTCGCCACCGACCCACCCGTACACGCGGATTCGGTCGCGGACCGGGCCGCCGAGCAGCTGGTGCACTGGGAGCCCGGCGACCTTGCCGGCGATGTCCCACAGTGCTTGGTCGAGCCCGGATACCGCCGACGAGAGGATCGGGCCGCCGCGGTAGAACGAGCCCTTCGTCATGACTTGCCAGTGGTCCTGGATGCGCAGGGGGTCCTGGCCGATGAGCAGTTCGGACAGCTGCTCGACGGCGGTGCGGACGGTCTCGGCGCGCCCCTCGACCACCGGCTCACCCCAGCCGACGACACCGGTGTCCGTCTCGACGCGCACGAACAGCCATCGCGGCGGGATGAGGAAAGTCTCGATGCGCGCAATCTGCACGGGTGACCCAATCGACGTCGGTGAGGGCGCGATCGGCGGCACACCGATCGGCAAGTACTTTTCGTTACAGGAAGACTATAACGTATGCCTTTTAAAGGCCTTCCGACTGGTAAAGTGCGGGTATGACGCTGAAGCACTCAGACCCGCCGTTCGTCTCGCTGGCAGGCCTGCATTCCCGTGCTCTCGATCAGCTGGGGCTCGCGATCTGCGCGGGCGAACTGGGTCCGGGATCGAGCCTCACGCTCGAGGAGATAGAGGAACGTTGCGGGATCTCGCGATCTGTGGCGCGTGAGACCGTCCGCGTGCTCGAGGCGATGCGCCTGGTCGTGTCTCGCCGTCGAATCGGCGTGGTCGTCCTGCCCGAGTCGGAATGGAATCTCTACGACCCGCAGGTCATCCGCTGGCGATTGGACTCACCCGACCGCGCCGAACAGCTCTCGTCGATGGTCGAACTGCGCGCAGCGATCGAACCGGAAGCCGCGCGTCTGGCCGCCACTCGGGCGACGGCCGACGAAGTGAGCGAACTCATCGCGCTATCGGGCCGGCTCTGGGCCGCGGGTGAGCAGGGCGATGACGAGCGCTTCCTCAAGCTCGATGTGGAATTCCATGCCCGCATCCTGCGCCTGTCCGGTAATGCGATGTTCTCGCGGCTGGACGGGCTCATCGGGCAGATGCTCGTAAGCCGCACCGAGCACGGGCTCGTTCCCGACCGCCCGGCGAGTGTCGCGCTGCAGCTGCATGTCGACGTCGCGGGGGCGATCCAGCGGCGCGATCCGGAGGGGGCATACGCGATCATGCGCTCGATCCTCGTCGCAGCTCTGGATGAGATCGACGGCTTGTCGGTAGCGGCCGAGCGCGTCGCCAGCACACACGTCGGCCGGTAGTAAAAAGCATACGTTATCGCTCGAACGTGTGATAACGTAATCTCACGCCGCCGCCGTCATAAGTGCCGACATCGACTGAGTCGTCTTTGCTGGACCGGAGCTTCAAGGCTGACGGACGCGGTTCACCCTAACGCCGGGTTCATGACCGCCTTTGGCGTGCGTGGAGATCGGACCCCCAGAGGAGGACAGAAATGACCACAGTGCAACGTCGCCGCAAGGTCGTGGCCGGCACCGCCATCGTGGCGGCCGTCGTCATGCTCAGTGCGTGCGCGACGCCGTCGGCGTCCGACAGCGCCGGATCGGCCGACACGATCTCTCAGGAGAAGATCGACAAGGCGATGAGTACGCCCACGACGATCGACTTCTGGTCGTGGGTGCCGGACATTCAGAACCAGATTGACCTGTTCGAGGCGAAGTATCCCGAGATCACGGTGAAGCTATCCAACCAGGGCGGCGCTACCGCGCAGTACCAGAAGCTGCGTGCCGCGGTGAAGTCCGGGGACGTGCCCGACGCCGTGCAGATCGAGTACTCGTTCCTGCCGTCCTTCACGATCACCAACAGCCTCGAGGACCTGGCACCGTACGGCGCCGCCGAGCTCTCGGACCAGTTCGTGGACAGCGCATGGGGCATGGTCTCCACCGACGACTCGGTCTGGGGTCTCCCGCAGGACTTGGGCCCGACCGGCCAGCTCTACCGCACCGACATCTTCGAAGCCGCCGGCGTCGAGGTCCCCACCACGTGGGACGAGTATGCAGATGCCGCAGTGCTCATCAAGGAGAAGACCGGCTCGTACATCTCGGATCTGCCGGGCAACAGCTTCTCGCCGATCCTCGCCCTGCTGTGGCAGGCCGGCGCGCGCCCGTTCAGCTATGACGGTGACAAGACGGTCACGATCGACCTCCACTCCGAAGAGGTCACGCAGGTGATCGGTTACTGGAACGATCTGATCCAGGCCGACCTCGTCGACACCGCGCCGCAGCTCGACGACAACTGGTACCAGAGCATCGCGAGCGGCAAGTACGCCAGCTGGCTCGCCGCCGCCTGGGGCCCTGTGTTTCTGCAGGGAACCGCCGGCGACACCAGCGGGCTCTGGCAGGCAGCCGAGATGCCGCAGTGGGACTCGTCCGAGCCGGCCTCGGGCAACCAGGGCGGATCGGCTGTCACGGTGACGGCCGACTCCGACGCCAAGATCGTCGCCGCCGAGTTCGTCAAGTTCCTCACGGCCGACACCGAGGCCACCGAAACGCTCGCCACCGAGCAGTTCATCTTCCCGTCGCGGGTCGAGACCCTGGAATCGCCCGCGGTGCGCGACCAGGAGATGGAGTTCTACGCCGGACAGAAGGTCAACGCCGTGTTCGTGGACATCGCCCAGACCGTCGCCAGCGACTGGCAGTGGCTGCCGTACAACGACTACGCGAGCAGCAGCTTCAAGGAGACGCTCGGCGCCGCCATCACCGAGAAGACTGACCTGCTCGACGCTCTTCAAGAGTGGGAGGACGAGCTCGTCAGCTACGGCGAGTCCCAGGGGTTCACGGTCGTCACGAAGTAGCCCGCGTGGGGCGGGACCGACGGTCCCGCCCCACCTTGTTCTACCCCGATTCAGAAAGGTCCCGCCGATGAGCACCACGGCTCTCGGACGCAAGCGCTGGAGCGACAAGCACCGCAAGAACACTGCGGCGTACCTCTTCATCGCCCCGTTCATGATCCTCTTCGTGACGATGCTGCTTATGCCCCTGCTGTATGCGGGCTATCTCAGCCTCTTCAAGGCACAGCTGGTCGGCGGCGATTCGTTCGTCTGGTTCGACAACTACGTGCGCGCGCTCGGAGACGGTCGATTCCTCGTCAGCGTGCTGCGCATGTGCCTGTTCCTGATCATCCAGGTGCCGATCATGCTCGGTCTCGCGCTGTTCTTCGCCCTCGCGCTGGACAGCATGCGCGTGGGCGGCGGCAAGTTCGCCCGGCTCGCCATCTTCGTGCCGTACGCCGTTCCCGGCGTCGTGGCCACGCTGATGTGGGGCTACCTGTACGGCGACAACTTCGGCCCGATCGCCCAGTTCATGCGCGCCATCGGGCTGGGGTCTCCCGAGCTGCTGTCGTCCGAGAACATCCTCGGGTCGATCATCAACATCGTCACCTGGCAATTCGTCGGCTACAACATGGTGATCATGTATGCGGCGATGCGCGCCATCCCGACCGAACAGTACGAGGCCGCCCGCATCGATGGCGCCGGACAGTTCCGCATCGCCTGGAGCATCAAGATCCCAGCGATCCGCAATTCGATCGTGCTCTGTACGATCTTCTCGGTCATCGGGGCGTTCCAGCTGTTCAGCGAACCGAAGCTGCTGTACGAAATCGCCCCGAACGCCATCGGCTCGTCGTTCTCGCCGAACCTCTACGCGTACAACCTCGCCTTCACGAACCAGGACATGAACTACGCCGCGGCGATCGCGTTCCTGCTTGGGTTCATCATCATGATCGTCTCGTACGTGTTCCAGCTCTCGGCTGCGCGGCGGGAGAAGGGAGCGCGCTCGTGACCGCCACCACTGAGGTCCCCGCCACCGAGACGCATGCCACCCGCGTAATCGTCACGCGCAACAAGCCGCGCCGCGGCCGCAAGGACGGCTCTTTCTTCGCCGGCGAGAAGCGCAGCAGCATCCTCACAGTCGTCCTCTGGCTCGCCGCCGGATACTTCCTGCTGCCCCTGTTCTGGCTCGTCGTCGCGTCGACGAAGGACAACTCGGCGCTGTTCTCCAGCTTCGGCCTGTGGTTCGCGGACGAGAACCACTTCATCGACAACCTCGTCACCCTGTTCACGACCCGCGACGGAGTCTTCGTCCAGTGGATCGGCAACACGGTGCTGTATGCGCTCGTGGCGGGTCTCGGATCGGCGCTGCTGTCGGCTGCGGCCGGATACGCATTCGCGAAGTACGACTTCCCCGCCAAGAGGTTCCTCTTCGCCGTGGTGCTCGGCGCGATCATGATCCCGACGACCGCGCTCGCCATCCCCACGTACCTGCTGTTCGCCGGCGCAGGGCTGACGAACACCGTGTGGGCGATCATCCTGCCCTCGCTGGTGAGCCCGTTCGGGGTCTATCTGATGCGCGTCTACGCCGAGGAGTCGATCCCGGACACCCTTCTAGAGGCGGCGCGGCTGGACGGAGCGGGCGAGTTCCGCATCTTCTGGCAGATCGCGCTGCGGATCATGGCGCCCGGCATCGTGACCGTGCTGCTGTTCGCGATCGTCCACACCTGGAACAACTACTTCCTCCCACTGATCATGCTCGCCGATCCCGACCTATTCCCGCTGACGCTGGGACTGGCGCAGCTGCAGGCGGCCAGTGAAGCCGGCGGCGGGGCATCCGCGCAGTTCTCGACCGTCATCACGGGTTCGCTCGTATCGATCGTGCCGCTCGTGGTCGTGTTCCTCTACCTGCAGAAGTACTGGACGTCGGGGCTCACCACCGGAGGGGTCAAGGAGTGAACAACCTCAGCGCCATGAACGACCGGGTGGCGTGCGACCTCGCCGCCGGCGACCGCGAGCGGGGAATCACCTATGCGCTCGTACCAATGGACCGGCCGATCGCCTACTGGGAGGAGCCGCATCCGTCGCGCAACGTGCTGCCGTCGAGAGCGCACGCACGGACGGATGCCCCCGAACTCGGCTTGGACGGCGCGTGGGCATTCCGGTACTCGCCGACCGGCGATGCTCCGGTCGACTTCCTGGACGATGCCCTCGACGGACAGGCCGGCACGGAGGACTGGACGACGCTGGCCGTGCCCGCACACTGGCAGCTGAACGGGTTCGGGTCCCCGATCTACACGAACCGCCTGTACCCGTTCCCGGTCGACCCGCCGTATGTGCCGCAGGAGAACCCCACCGGCGACTATCGGCGGACGTTCACCGTGCCGACGGACTGGGATGTCGAGCGCGTCCTGCTGCGCTTCGACGGCATCGACTCGCTCGGCACCATCTGGCTCAACGGCGCCGAGGTCGGCGTCGTAGCCGGCAGCCGCCTGCGCAGCGAGTTCGACGTCACGGAGCTTGTTCGCCGCGACCGGGAGAACGTGCTCGCCGTTCGCGTGCACCAGTGGTCGAGCGGCAGCTACCTCGAGGATCAGGACATGTGGTGGCTGTCGGGGATCTTCCGCAGCGTCACCCTGCTGGGCCGCCCGACCGGGGCGATCGAGGACCACTTCGTCCATGCCGATTACGACGCGACGACCGGGATGGGCACGCTCTCAGTGGATGCCGTCGTCGCCGGTGGCAGCTCGGCGCGCGTGCGAGTGCCGGAACTCGGCATCGACGTCGCCGCGAGCGAGGTCGCCGGCATCGCCGTCGAGCCCTGGTCCGCGGAGCTGCCCCGGCTCTACTCCGGCGAGCTCGTCTCGTCCGGAGAGACCATCGCGCTGCGCATCGGGTTCCGTCGTGTCGAGATCGTCGACGGCGAACTGCGTGTCAACGGCGCGCCGATCCTGCTGCGAGGCACGAACCGGCACGACTTCGATCCGGACACCGGCCGCGTCATCTCCGAGGCTCGCATGCGCGCCGACATCGTCATGATGAAGCAGTTCAATTTGAACGCCGTCCGCACCAGCCACTACCCGCCGTCCGCGCGCTTCCTGGAGCTATGCGACGAGCTGGGTCTGTGGGTCATGGACGAGTGCGACCTCGAGACGCACGGCTTCTTTCCCGTCGACTGGTTCCACAAGCTCCCCGGCAACCCCGCCGAAGACCCCCGCTGGGAGGGCGCGCTGGTGGATCGGATGCAGCGGCTCGTCGAGCGCGACAAGAACAGTCCCAGCATCCTCATGTGGTCGCTCGGCAACGAGTGCGGCACCGGCCAGAACCTCGCCGCGATGGCCCGATGGGCCAAGCTCCGCGACCCGTCACGGCTCCTCCACTACGAACGCGACTGGTCCTGTCAGTACGTCGACGTGTACAGCCGCATGTATTCGACGCACCGCGAACTCGATCTGATCGGGCAGCACCAGGAGGCCCCCTTCCCCGACGCCGACCTCGACGCCCGACGCCGGAACATGCCGTTCCTGCTGTGCGAATATGCGCACTCGATGGGCAACGGGCCAGGTGGCCTGGCCGAGTACCAGGAGCTCTTCGAGCGGTACCCGCGACTGGCCGGCGGCTTCACCTGGGAGTGGTTCGACCACGGTCTGCGTGCCCACACGGCGGACGGCGATGAGTATTTCGCCTACGGTGGTGACTTCGGCGAGGAGCGCCACGACGGCAACTTCATCGCCGACGGCATCGTGTTCCCCGATGGGACGCCGAGCCCCGCGCTGCATGAGTTGAAGAAAGTGTTCCAGCCCGTCTCGTTCTCGTTCGCGAACGAGCGGGTGACCGTGCGCAACGCGCACGACCATCGTGACCTGTCGCACCTTCGGTTCTCGTGGGAGCTGCAGGAGGAAGGCGCCCGCGTGGACGGCGGTGACCTCGCAGTCGGTGACGTGCCGGCGGGAGCCTCGGTCGCACTTGAGATCCCAGGGCGCCCGCGGGGCGCCGGGGAAGCGGTGCTGACGGTGCGCGCTGTGCTGGCGGCAGACACCGACTGGGCCCCGGTGGGACACGAGGTCGCCTGGGGGCAGCACGTGAAGGTTGCCGCGGCATCCGCCCCCATCACCGCGGGATCGGCGCCGCGGCTCGAAGGCGACCGCATCGTCGTCGGAGGTGCGCAGTTCGACCGGCGCACGGGCAGCCTCCTCTCGCTGGGCGGCATCGACATCGGGGCGCCGTCGTTCGATACGTGGCGCGCGGTCATCGACAACGACCGGGACTTCTCGTGGGAGCCGCGCGAGGCGCGCTGGCGTCAGATCGGGCTCGACCGCCCGCAACACACAGTGCACGCAGTGCAGACGGACGAGGACGCCCTCGTCGTGCGCGGCCGCCTCGGCTTCACCGGCAGCGACCTCGGCTACGCGACGGCGCTGCGCTGGACCGCGATCGATGACGCCGTCTCGCTCGCGATCGATGCCGAGCCGCTCGGCGACTGGGACGTGCCGCTGCCGAGGTTCGGCATCCGCATGGCCCTTCCTGATGCCTTCTCCGACGTGCAGTGGTACGGCCCGGGACCGGGCGAGGCGTATCAGGACAGCCGGCAAGCGGCGCGGCTGGGACGCTGGCAGCGCACGGTCGACGAGCTTCAGACGCCCTACCTGATGCCTCAGGAGAACGGCAACCGCATCGGCGCACGCTGGCTCTCGCTCAGCGGTCCCGATGGCACGCTGCGCATCGACGCCCACCCGACGGTGGACTTCACGGTGAGGCGGTGGCGATCGGAAGACCTGGATGCCGCGCAGCATCCGCAAGATCTGCGGCCTTCAGTCCGTGTGTGGCTGAATCTCGACGCGGGACAGAGCGGGCTGGGCTCCGGCTCGTGCGGTCCCGGAGCGCTGCCTGCCCAGCGTCTCCTCCCGGCGACATTCCGCTACGCCGTGACCTTCCGCTTCTGACACCCTGCCGCTCACGGCGGATCGCATGCACGGCGGTTGACGAATCGCATCGGGTTCCGAGCGGAATCCGTCGCGATCTGTGATCTATCAGGACATGCCTGACGTTCGCGCATCAATAGATCTCTGACCTTTCGGGCCCGTGTGGTCCTGACACTTCTGCCTCTATGTGTGAGGGATGAGCCGTGTTGAGACTGTCGATCCTCGCGTCCGTCTTG
>NZ_DATMIO010000008.1:0-9999 GCF_035554235.1 Microbacterium sp.
AGGTCATAGCCGAGGCAGTGAAGGTGCTGGATGCCGTCACCGCCGGCAGCGACGTCAGCTTCGACACGACGCACTTCTCGCTCGGCGCCGCGCGTTTCCTCGAGACCGGCGACGTGCTCACTGCCGAAGACCTCGACGCGATCGTGCTGGGCGCCGTCGGGGGAGTGCCGGGCGACCCGCGCCTCAAGGAGGCGAACATCGAACGGGGTCTGCTGCTCAGGCTGCGCTTCGAGCTCGACCACTACGTGAACCTCCGCCCCGCGAAGCTGTATCCGGGCGCGCCCGGCCCCCTGGCGGAGCCCGGCGAGATCGACTTCGTGGTCGTGCGGGAGGGCACCGAGGGGCCGTACGTCGGCAACGGCGGATCGATCCGGCGCGGCACCGCCCACGAGGTCGCGAACGAGACATCCGTCAACACCGCCTACGGCATCGAGCGGGTCGTGCGCTACGCGTTCGACCTCGCCGAGCGTCGCCGCAAGAAGCTCACGCTGGTGCACAAGACGAACGTGCTCGTGCACGCGGGCGGAATGTGGCAGCGGATCGTCGACCAGGTGGCGCGTGAGCACCCCGACGTGGCCGTAGACTACCTGCACGTCGACGCGGCAACGATCTTCCTGGTCACAAACCCGTCCCGCTTCGACGTTGTGGTCACCGACAACCTCTTCGGCGACATCCTGACAGACCTGGCCGGCGCCGTCACCGGTGGCATCGGTCTCGCCGCATCCGGGAACATCAACCCGGATGGCGCGTTCCCGTCGATGTTCGAGCCGGTTCACGGGTCGGCGCCCGACATCGCGGGGCAGCAGAAGGCCGATCCCACGGCCGCGATCCTCTCGATCTCGCTCCTGCTCGATCATCTCGGGCTGGCGGATGATGCCGCACGCGTGACCCGCGCGGTCGAAGAGGACATCGCCCACCGGGGCGGCACCGCCCGCACAACCGCTGAAATCGGCGACGCCATCGCCCAGCGCCTGCAGGCGTAACCTGGACATTGCGGACCTGGATCCGCACCCTACGCAGGAGCGCACATGACTCTCATCGATTCCGACACCGGACTTGCCCCGCTCGAGTTCGCCGTCACGAAGAACCTCGCCGCCAAGTCGCCCGCCGCTCGCGAGGAGATCCTCGCGAACCCGGGATTCGGCACCAACTTCACCGACCACATGGTCGACATCTGCTGGTCGCAGCGCGGCGGATGGCATCGCCCCCGCGTGCAGCCGTACGGCCCGATCTCGCTCGATCCCGCCGCCGCGGTGCTGCACTACGGGCAGGAGATCTTCGAGGGGATCAAGGCCTACCGTCATCAGGACGGCTCGGTGCACACGTTCCGTCCCGACCAGAACGGCCGTCGGCTGCAGCGCTCGGCCCGACGCCTCGCACTCCCGGAGCTGCCGGTCGAGTACTTCGTGCAGTCGCTGCGCGAGCTCGTCGCGGTCGACGGCGCGTGGGTGCCATCCGGCCAGGACCAGAGCCTCTACCTGCGCCCCTTCATGTTCGCGAAGGAGGCGTTCCTCGGAGTGCGGCCGGCGCAGAAGGTGGCGTACTACGTCATCGCGAGCCCGGCCGGCGCCTACTTCCACGGCGGTGTGAACCCCGTGACGATCTGGCTCTCCGAGGACTACGCGCGCGCCGGCAAGGGCGGCACAGGTGCGGCCAAGACCGGCGGCAACTACGCCGCGAGCCTGCTGCCGCAGTCCGAAGCCTACGAGAACGGCTGCGACCAGGTGGTCTTCCTCGACCAGGACGGCAACGTCGAAGAACTCGGCGGCATGAACGTCATCTTCGCGATGAAGGACGGCACGCTCGTCACGCCCGAATCGCCCAGCATCCTCGAGGGGATCACCCGCGACTCGATCCTGCAGCTGGCACGCGACCGCGGGCACAAGATCGAGGGGCGCGCGGTGTCACTCGCCGAATGGCGCGAGGGAGTGGCCTCGGGCGAGATCGTCGAGGTGTTCGCGTGCGGCACGGCCGCGGTGGTCACGCCGATCGGCACGCTCAAGGGCAAGGACTTCATCGACGAGCAGCCCTCGGGCGAGCTCGCCCTCTCGCTGCGCGAGGAGCTCACCGACATCCAGTACGGGCGCCGCGAAGACAAGCACGGCTGGCTTCTCCGCCTCGACGCGTAGGGCTCGGCGCGAGTCGGACGTCTCGCCGCGGGGCCGGGTTCTCAGGCGCCCCGCCCGCGGCCCGCGGCGGGACTAGGCTGGGCCGGTGAAGATCGCGCGCTTCAGCCATCAGGACGCCATCCGCTACGGCATCGTGGATGACGGCGAGCTCGTCGTTCTCGACGGAGATCCGATGTTCGCCGGGTACAGCCCCACCGGAGAGCGCGTGCCCCTGGCGGACGCGGTGCTGCTGGCACCCGTCATCCCGCGGTCGAAGGTCGTCTGCGTGGGTCGCAACTACGGCGCCCACGCCGAAGAGCTCGGCAATGACGTTCCTGCGGAGCCGATGCTCTTCTTCAAGCCGAACACCGCCGTCATCGGCCCGGGCGATGTCATCGTGCGGCCCCCGCAGTCGACGTTCACGTCGTTCGAGGGCGAACTCGCCGTCGTCATCGGCTCCATCGCCAAGAACGTCACGGCCGACCGCGCTTCCGAGGTGATCTTCGGCTATACGGTCGCCAACGATGTCACGGCCCGTGACCTGCAGAAGACCGACGGGCAATGGGCCCGCGCGAAGGGCTTCGACACGTTCTGCCCCCTCGGGCCGGTCATCGAGACCGAGTTCGACGTCAGCGAAGCGACGATCGAGACCCGCCTCAACGGCGAGGTCGCGCAGCAGGGCCCGGTTGCCGACATGATCCACTCGGTCGCCGACATCATCGCCTACGCGTCGGCGGCGTTCACTCTGCTGCCGGGCGACGTCATCCTGACGGGCACCCCCGCAGGTGTCGGGGCGTTCGTCGCCGGCGACACCATCGAGGTCGAGATCAACGGGCTCGGCATCCTCCGCAACACCGCCCGAGACGCGTAAGACCGAGACCATGATGCGCAGGAGCTGATGGCCATGACCGAGAGCATTCCGGATGTCGCGGCCGTCCAGCGCCGCACGGTCTGGGTGCTTTCGCTCGGGCAGGTGCTCGGCGGGCTCGCGTTCGGCGCGACCGTCTCGCTCGGGGCGCTGCTGGCCGCGGAGATCTCGGGCAATGAGTCGCTCTCGGGTCTCGCGGCGGCGGCGCTCACCCTCGGTGCGGCCGCGCTGGCCGTTCCGCTCGCCGCCCTCGCGCGGCGTCGCGGTCGCCGTGTTTCGCTCACCGGCGGGATGCTGCTCGCCCTCGCCGGCGTGGCCGTCGTCATCCTCGCCGCCGCCGTCTTCAGCTTCCCGCTACTTCTCGCCGGCTTCGTGCTGATCGGCGCCGGGCAGGCTGCGAACCTGCAGTCGCGGTTCGCGGCGACCGACCTTGCGGCGCCGTCGAGCCGAGGCCGCGACCTGTCGATCGTGGTGTGGGCGACGACGATCGGGGCCGTGCTCGGTCCGAACCTGGTCGGACCGGGCGAGATCATCGGTGCATCGCTCGGGATGCCGCCGCTCACCGGTGCGTACGTGTTCGGCATCGCCGCGCAGATCGCCGCCGTTGCGCTCTATCTCGTGTTCATGCGCCCCGATCCGCTGCTTCTCGCCGATCGCATGGCGCGCCAGGCGCGGCTCGATCGCCCCGCCGCCGTGCAGCGCGCCGACCGCCCGTTCGTCGCGCGCTACGCGATCGTGGCCGTTTCGGCCAGCCACGGCGTGATGGTGGCGGTCATGGCGATGACCCCCATCCACCTGCTGCACCACGGGGCGACGCTGTCGATCGTCGGCCTGACCATCAGCATCCACGTCGCCGGAATGTTCGCCCTCTCACCGGTCTTCGGCATCCTGGCCGACCGACTCGGGCGGTTCGCGACGATCCTCATCGGCCAGGCGCTGCTGCTGGCTGCCCTCCTGACGGCGTGGCTCGGAGCGGCGAGCACGCCCGCCGTGACCGTCGCCCTCGCCCTGCTCGGGCTCGGCTGGAGCGCGGCCACGGTCGCCGGGTCGGCGCTGCTGACCGAGGCGACCGCCGAACCGCTGCGCACCCGCCGACAGGGCCGCAGCGACCTGACCATGAGCCTCGTCGGCGCATTCGGCGCGATCATCGCCGGCGTGATCCTCGGCGGGATCGGCTACGGCGGGCTCGCCCTCGTCGCCATCGCCGCGGTCGCCCTGGTCGTGATCGCCACACCGCTGGCCCGATCGCGGCAGTCGGCCGAGGCGCAGTCGATCGCCTCATCGCTCGAGTCGCAGTCGCCCGTCGCACCGCCCGAGGCGCAGTAGCCCCGAGTCAGCGCGCCAGCCGGCCCTCGAGCTCTTGCAGGCCTTGCACAACAGCGGAGATCGTGGCCGACACGCGCTCCCCTGGCGACGTGCCCGGCGTGTCGTAACCGAATCTCCGCCGTTGTGCTCGCTCCGGCCGACGCGGGGCCCGCGACTAGGCTTGAGGCGCCATGTCTGACACTCAGCCCCCCGCCACCACGCCGCACCCGACCACGACCGCGACGGGCGCCGATGTGCGCGTGCGGTTCTGCCCCTCGCCCACGGGCCTGCCCCACGTCGGGCTCGTCCGCACGGCCCTGTTCAACTGGGCGTACGCGCGGCACACCGGCGGCAAGCTGGTCTTCCGCATCGAAGACACCGATGCCGCGCGCGACAGCGAGGAGAGCTATCTCCAGCTGCTGGATGCCCTCACATGGCTCAAGATCGACTGGGACGAGGGCGTCGAGGTCGGGGGGCCGCACGCCCCTTACCGCCAGTCGCAGCGACACGACCTCTATCGCGACGTGCTCGAGAAGCTCATCGCGAGCGGGCACGTCTATGAGAGCTATTCGAACGCCGAAGAGATCGACGCCCGCAACGAGGCCGGCGGGCGTGCGAAGCAGCTCGGCTACGACAACTACGACCGCACCCTCACCGACGAGCAGAAGGCGGCGTTCCGCGCCGAGGGCCGCGAGCCCGCGCTGCGCCTCAAGGTTCCCGATGAGGACCTCAGCTTCACCGACCTCATCCGCGGCGATGTCACCTTCCCCGCGGGCTCCTTCCCGGACTTCGTGATCTTCCGAGCCGGCGGCATCCCGCTCTACACGTTCGTGAACCCCGTCGATGACGCGCTGATGGGCATCACCCACGTGCTGCGTGGCGAAGACCTGATGCCGTCGACGGCCCGCCAACTCGCGCTCTACCGCGCGCTCATCGACGCCGGAGTGACGACATTCATCCCGCGCTTCGGGCACATGCCGCTCGTGCTCGGCGACGGCACCAAGAAGCTCTCGAAGCGCGACCCCCGCGCCGACCTGTTTTTGCAGCGCGAGCGCGGCTTCATCCCCGAGGGACTGCTCAACTACCTCGCGCTGCTCGGCTGGTCGCTCAGCCACGACCGCGACGTGTTCTCGCTCCACGAGATGGTCGCCGCCTTCGACATCGCCGACGTCAACCCGAATCCCGCTCGCTTCGACCAGAAGAAGGCCGAGTCGATCAACGGCGACCACATCCGGATGCTGGAGCCGACGGACTTCGCCGAGCGCATCGTGCCCTACCTCGTGTCGGCCGGCGTTCTCGCCGACCCCCCGACCGCCGCGCAGTCCGCACTGCTCCGGCAAGCGGCCCCCCTCATCCAGGAGCGACTGCCCCTGCTCGGCGACGCCCCCGGCCTGCTCGGCTTCCTCTTCACGAACGACATTCAGATCGAGGACGAGGCCCGCGCCTCGCTCCCCGCCAACGTCGGCGAGGTGCTCGTGGCATCGGTCGGCGCCCTCGAGCTCATCCCCGACTCGGAATTCGTCGCCGCCGCACTTCAAGAAGCGCTCTCGAGCGCGCTGATCGAGGGTCTCGGCCTCAAGCCGCGTGTCGCGTACGGCCCGTTGCGTGTCGCGATCAGCGGCCGCCGCGTCTCGCCACCGCTGTTCGAATCCATGGAGCTGCTCGGCAAGGGGGAGTCCGTCCGTCGCCTCGGCGCGCTGGTCGGCGAACTGCAGCGCTAGTGCGACCCGCGTGGTTTGGCAGGGCCCCCGGACTGGTCTAGACTTGATCCTTGGCACGAGCTTCGGGTCGTGGCCATGGGGTATGGTGTAATTGGCAACACGGAGGTTTCTGGTACCTTTGTTCTTGGTTCGAGTCCAGGTACCCCAGCAGAGAAGAACCCCTGCTCAGGCGGGGGTTTTCTCGTCGCAGATCCGACCGGGCCGAACACGAGATCGCGATCGCCGGATCCATGTGGCGGCGACATGGCGTGTCTACTTCCGCGGAACGCTCGTGCCATCATGGATGGATGGTTAGATCGTCGCCCGGGGCGCGTCCGCTCGCGAGCGTGGCCGTTGCGGTAGTCCTCGCGGCCGTCCTTGCGGCAGCGATCGTGTTGGTGCCTGCGGCCCCGAGTCATGCCGCCACGTTCACCGTGACGAACACCGGTGACAGCGGGCCCGGGTCACTCCGCCAGGCGATTCTGGACGCACAGGCCACCCCGGGTGCCCACACGATCACGTTCAACATTCCGGGTCCCGGACCGCACACGATCACCCCAGCATCCGCGTTGCCGATTCTCGGCACCGCCGGCTCGACCATCTCCATCGATGGCTGCACTCAGCCGGGATCCGTGTGCGTCGCCGGCTCTGCGCCGGTGGTGATGGTGCGGATCCATGGGTCCAACGCCGGTCTGTTGCATGCCAAGTCTGCCGGAAGTCCCACCGTCATCAAGGGGCTGTCGATCACCGGCGCCGCGTTTGCGATCAGCGGGATTCGCACGGCGTTCAACGGCGACTTCTACTACGGCGCCGACGCGGTCACGATCGAGTACAACTACCTCGGGTTGGCGCCGGACGGCACCGCGGCCGGCAACGGCGTCGGCGTGCGGTGCCGCAACACATTGTCCACGCAGAACGGCCCCGATGGGGTCCGGATCGTACACAACGTCATCGGCGGAAACTCCACCGCGGGGATCGCGTGCACGAATACCTACCCCTTCGGTGTCGGGGGGACCATCTCCGGCGTCGTGATCGCCGACAACATCATCGGCCGCGACCCGTCCGGCGCCTCCCCACGACCGAACGGCGTCGGGGTCTCCCTCAGCAACACGCCAGGGGCCGCGATCACCGGCAACACGATCGCGGACAACCTGGGCAACGGGATGAGTCTCGCCATCCGAAGCGCGGGCACGCTGATCCAGGACAATGTCGTGGCGGACAACGGCGGCAGTGGGATCTCGTTCACTGGGGGCCTTACCGCGCCCACCGCCTTCACCGGTCCAGTCAGTGTGTACGGCAACGCGATCGACGGCAACACGGGGTCAGGCATTCTCGTGACAACCGCAGTTGCACAGGTCGAGGTCGGGGGAACCGGGACCGGTCAGCCCAACACGATCACTGCCAACGGCGCGGACGGCGTCACGGTCGGGTCCAGCGCGACGGACACGAGCGGCCGGGTTCGCATCCGGGGCAACGTCATCGCCGACAACGGTGATCTCGGCATCGACCTCGGGAACGATGGCGTGACCGCTAACGCAGCACCGGGCGTGGCGCGCATCGGCCCGAATCTCCAGCTCAACCATCCCGATATTGCCCACGCGGAGCGGGGTTCGACACGGGTGACGGGAACACACGCGGCCCTCGCCGGCCAGCCGTACACCCTCGACTTCTACGCCAATGCCCTCGCCGATCCGAGCGGGCACGGGGAGGGCAGCCAATGGGTCGGCTCGGGCGACGTGACCACAGACGGCTCCGGGATCGCGTCGTTCGATTTCACTTTTCCCTCAACGATCGCTGTAGGTGCCGTGGTGTCGGCGACCGCGACGGATGCGAACGGGAACACTTCGGAGTTCAGCGTCGACGCGTCCATCGGGCCGATTGCCCAGGACGACAGCGGCAGCACGACCATCGATACCGATCTCACCCTGTCTGTGCTCGGTAACGACGTCCCAGGCGACGCTCCGATCGACCCCGCCACGCTCCGCCTTCTCGACCCCGCCGACGGGGCCGAGGTGACCACCGTCACAGTGAGCGGCGAGGGGACGTACACGGGCGAGCCGGATGGCACCGTCAACTTCTCTCCCGCAACGGGCTTCCTCGGCGTCACCACCGCGCTCTCGTACGTCGTCTCCGATCGCGCCGGCGGTCGATCGAACCCGGCCGCCATCGTCGTCACGGTCTCCCTCCGGCCGCTCGCCGCGACGGACGACGACTTCGCGGCACCCTTCGGCGCCCGGGACGTGGGGAATGTCCTGGTCAACGACACTCTCGACGGAGATCAGATCGACGCAGACGATGTGGCCATCACGGTCGTCGACGACGACCGCAGCCGTGCCACCATCGCCGGCGATGGCGAGTTGAGCGTGCCCGACGGAATCATGCCCGGGCTCTACGCCGTGAGTTATCAGATCTGCGAGACCGCGTACCCCTCCAACTGCAGTACGGCGACATCGCGGATCACAGTCGGCTCGCGGCCGACGGACGCGTCGCCAGCCACGTCCGCATCGAGCGCCCTTTCGGCTACGGGCTCCGACCCGACAGCATCGCTCGCTGCTGCCGCGGTTCTGTCGCTCGCCGGGCTGGCACTCGTGCTGCTCGGCAGGTTGCTGTCTCGTCGGCGACAGGCGTCATCGTTGACGGCATCGCCGTCGGCACGCTCTCGGCCCTGATCGGCATTGGGAGCGTTCCGCTAGGCGCGGCCGTGCAGGCAGCGGGGGAACGCGGTCCAGAAGCGGGCTCGGGAGGACGACCGGGCGCGGATCCGCGACGAGGTGGGGCGGCAAGATGACGGTGTCCGATGACGGTGTCCGCCAGCCGAGCCCACCGTCAGCCCGCGTCGCGGGTGACCTCGGGGATCGCATCGCGTACGAGCTCCGCGTAGTCCGGGGCGTCGTCGCTGTGGGTGAGAAGGGACACGACCACCGCTGCGGCCCACGCACGGGCACGGCGCCAAGTGTCCTCGTCGTAGCCGGCATCGGTCGCGGCGATGAAGACCTGACGGCCAGCCTCATCGAATGCGAGCCACGCCACGGCGAGGTCGTAAGCAGGATCGCCCGCCGTCACGTCGCCGAAGTCGATAATGCCCTCGAGCGCGCCGCGTCGGGTGACGAGGTTGCCGGGATGGAGGTCGCCGTGGATCCACACCGGCGCCTGACTCGAGACGGCCGTCGCGGTCCCGGCTCGCCAGATGGCTCGCAGGTTGCCCGCCGTGCCGCGGTCGAGCATACCGGAGCGCAGGAGTGCCTCCAGGCGCTCGTGGAACGCGGCATCGCGCGTATTGAGTGGCCGACCACGGACCGGATTGACGGGATGATCGGCCGGCGCCGGCGCGTGCAGCGCCAGCATCGCGCCCGCAAGCGCCGTCGCCCACCCCGTGCGTGCGTCTCTTGGCACCTCGAGGCCGCGTGTGCCTTCGATCCACGGCACGACCGACCACGCCCATGGGAATTCCGCATCGGGACGACCTGTGACAACCGGCACGGGAACACGCACGCCCGTCGCGGCGAGTCGCTGCGCGATCTCTGGTAGCGCGCGCTGCTCGTGGAGCATCAGGGGGGCCGCGAGTGCGCGACGGGGAAGACGCACGGCCACGTCATCGCCGAGCCGCCAGATCTCGCTGTCCCAGCCCTCGGCCACCTTCTCGAGGGGGAGGTTCGCGGCATCCGGGATGACGTGCGTCGCCTGCGAGACGAGAAGCGAGCGGACCAGGGAGGCATCGATCGCGATCTCGGCGGCGGGTTTATCAGGCACCGTTCGACCCTATCCGGCGATAAATTCGGGGGACCGGGTTGTGAATATGTGGTTCTATGTTGTATTGTTTGGGAATCCGACGAAGGTGAGACCCGGGTGTACGCAACGGAGCGCCACGAGCAGATCGAACGCCTGCTGATCGCTGAGGGCCGCGTGAGCGTGATCGCGCTGGCGGAACGGTTCGACGTCACGACCGAGACGATCCGCCGCGATCTCGACGCCCTCGAGAGCGACGGGGTGCTGCGTCGCGTGCACGGGGGAGCGATCG
>NZ_DATMIO010000009.1:0-21625 GCF_035554235.1 Microbacterium sp.
CACGCAGCAGGCGCGGCCCGAGTACCGGGAGGTCGCGGTCGCGGCCGAGAAGAAGGAGATCGACGCCGACATCGGGGACGATCTCGAGCTTCTGCTCGCCGCGGCCGAGCTCGTCGTCTCGACGCAGTTCGGCTCCACGTCGATGCTGCAGCGCAAGCTGCGCGTCGGCTTCGCGAAGGCCGGGCGGCTCATGGACCTGCTCGAGGCCCGCGAGATCGTCGGACCGTCGGAGGGATCGAAGGCCCGCGATGTGCTCGTCACCGCCGAGCAGCTGCCCGGGGTGCTGGCGCAGCTGCGCGGCGAGGACGCCCCGGCTTCCGATCGGTCCCTGAGCCAGTCGAAGGGCGCCGCAGACCCGATCGAGGCGCAGTACGACGGGCTTCCCGTCGTCGAAGAAGACGGCGATCAGGATGCCTGGGGCCTGACGGGCCGCGACTGATGGCCGTGCCCCGTCAGCTGCCCAACACGATCACGATCGTGCGGATCCTGTGCGCGCCGGTGTTCCTGTGGATGCTCCTCGCGGACGGCGGCGCCGACGGACCGCTGCGGTGGTGGGCGGCGATCCTGTTCGTCGTCGCGATCGCCACCGACGGCGTCGACGGCTGGATCGCGCGGCGGTACGAGATCGTCACCGACCTCGGCAAGCTGCTCGATCCCATCGCCGACAAGGTGCTCACGGGCTTCGCGTTCATCGGGCTCTCGATCCTGAACGAGCTGCCGTGGTGGGTCACGATCGTCGTCCTCGTCCGCGAGGTGGGCATCACGGTGCACCGGCTCGTCGTCGCGAGCGATCACGTCGTCGCCGCGGCGTGGATGGGCAAGCTCAAGACCTTGGCGCAAGCGGTCGCGCTGTCGCTCGCGCTGCTGCCGCTGGCCGCCGTCGTGGGGGAGTGGGTCATCTGGCTCAACATCGCGACGATGTGGATCGCGGTTCTCCTCACGGTCGCAAGCGGAATCGACTACGTCGTCACGGAGGTGCGCGGCGGGCGGCGGGAGCGGGGGCGCGCGTGAGCGCCGGCGACGCCGAGCGGCTTCTGGAGCGGCTCCTCGAGCGGGGCTGGTCGATCGGCGTCGCCGAATCCCTGACCGGCGGACTCGTGGTGGCATCCCTCGTATCGATTCCCGGTGCGTCGGCCAGCGTCCGGGGCGGGGTCGTCGCCTACGCGACCGCGCTGAAGACCTCACTGCTGGACGTCGACCCCGCGCTGCTCGCGGCACACGGCGCCGTGCACCCCGAGGTCGCGCGGCAGATGGCCGACGGGATCCGGAGGGCGGCGGCCATCGACGGGCGGCAAGCGGATGTCGGGCTCTCGACCACCGGGATCGCCGGGCCCGATTCGCCCGACGGGCAGCCCGTCGGCACGGTGTTCATCGGAATCTCGACGCCCGAGGGCACGCACGTCGAGGCGCTCCGGCTCGAGGGGGATCGTGCGCAGATCCGCGCGGAGACCGTGCGGCGTGCCCTCGTCGCCGCGCGCGAAGCGCTCTGATTCCGGGCGGGCAGCCCGAGGAATACCGAGTGTTTCGCCTCGGTTACATTCGGTGATTCTCAACCATCCCACAGCCCGGGGGATTAGATTGGCATCAGCCGGTGTTGTACTGTTATCCACCCGGTAGGCAGTCCAGGAGTGAAGGAGGGGGCCCATCATGATTCTGGTACGTCAAGAAATCGGCGACGTCCTGCGGGACTTCCGACTTCAGAAAGGCCAGACGCTCCGTCAGGTCGCGAGCCGCGCAAGCGTGGCGCTCGGCTACCTGAGCGAGGTCGAGCGCGGCCAGAAGGAGGCGTCGAGCGAGATCCTCGCCTCCGTAGCGGACGCGCTCAACGTTCCGATCTCGACCATCATGCGCGAAGTCGGCGACCGCATCTCCGTTCTCGAAGGCATTCACCCGTTCCCGGATGTCGTTCCCGACGACCTCGTCGCATCCGTCGACGCGGAACTGTCGTTCCGCTGAGCGCGGGCCCGGTGATCGTTCGTGCGGCGGAGTGAATTCCTGCGCGCCGTCTCGGTCGAGTTCGGCGCTCGCGGGCCCGCTCTGCTGAGCGACCTCGTGCTGTCGGATGTCGGAGACCGCACGGCGTCCGCGGCGATCGACGCCGGCGTTCCGCCGCGGGAGGTCTGGCTCGCGCTGTGCGCCGAGACCGATGTGCCCCTGGCCCGCCGCCATGGCGCCGGCCGCCTCGAGCCGCGGCGCTCCTGACGCATCCCGCCCGACACGCCGCCCGCGTTCTCGAAGATCTGTTCGATCTGCCGTAGTCTCCTGCACAGGTGGTGTCGAGCGCCTGTCTGTTCACAACGGCAATGTCTCGCGGCTCGAATGTCGGAGGCGGCGCCTAGCGTTCAGAGCGGCACAACACCCCACACGCCTTGTCGCAGCATCCCGTGCCGACCCTCGGTGCAGGGCGCGACAGCCTACAGGCGACGGAACGCGAACAGAAGGAGCACGTCATGCCCTCAGCAGAGAACCGCGAGAAGGCCCTCGAGTCGGCCCTCGCTCAGATCGACCGCCAGTTCGGCAAAGGCTCGGTCATGCGACTGGGCAGCGACGAGCGCGCGCCGGTCGAGGTCATCCCGACCGGATCGATCGCTCTCGATGTCGCCCTCGGCATCGGCGGACTCCCGCGTGGTCGCATCGTGGAGATCTACGGCCCGGAGTCCTCGGGCAAGACCACCCTCACGCTCCACGCGATCGCCAATGTGCAGAAGCAAGGCGGCATCGCGGCGTTCATCGATGCGGAGCACGCGCTCGACCCCGAATACGCGCAGAAGCTCGGCGTCGACATCGACCAGCTGCTGGTCTCGCAGCCCGACACGGGGGAGCAGGCACTCGAGATCGCCGACATGCTGATCCGTTCCGGCTCGATCGACCTCGTGGTCATCGACTCCGTCGCGGCGCTGGTGCCGCGCGCGGAGATCGAGGGCGAGATGGGAGATTCCCACGTCGGCCTGCAGGCGCGCCTCATGTCGCAGGCCCTCCGCAAGCTCACCGGTGGCCTGAACACCACGAACACCACGATGATCTTCATCAACCAGCTGCGCGAGAAGATCGGCGTGTTCTTCGGTTCGCCCGAGACCACCGCCGGCGGCAAGGCGCTCAAGTTCTACGCCTCGGTGCGCCTCGACATCCGTCGCATCGAGACCCTGAAGGACGGCACCGATGCGGTCGGAAACCGCACGCGGGTCAAGGTCGTCAAGAACAAGATGGCGCCGCCCTTCAAGCAGGCCGAGTTCGACATCCTCTACGGCACGGGCATCTCCCGCGAGGGCAGCCTCATCGACTTCGGTGTGGAGCACGGAATCGTGAAGAAGTCCGGTGCCTGGTACACCTACGACGGGGAGCAGCTCGGCCAGGGCAAGGAGAACGCCCGCAACTTCCTGCTGAAGAACCCCGACATCGCGACCGAGATCGAGACCAAGATCAAGGCCACGCTCGGCATCGGCGTGCCCAAGGCCGACGAAGCGGCGGCGGCTCTGACCGGTGCCGACGAGCTGGCCAAGCGCCGCCCGGCCTGATGACCGACGCGAGAGAGGGTCACGGGGGTGGGTTTCGACAGGCCCGACAACCTGAGCTGGCCCCCGTGACCTTTCTCCCCGGCGTCATGCCGCCGGCGGCTTCCCCGTCGATGCCCGCGGGATCAAGGCCGACGGGATCTACGCAGGCGGAATCCGAGCCGGACGCGCTCGACCGCGAGTCGCTCGCGACGTCCGCTTCGGCGAGGCTGGCGCGCAGCGTCGGCCGCCGCGGGCTGTCGGTGGCCGAGGCGCGGGCGAAGCTGCGCGCCGACGGGCTGACCGACGAGGAGGCCGCCGATATCGTCGACGGCTTCGTGCAGCGCGGCTGGCTCGATGATGCCGCGCTCGCGGAACAGCTGGTCTACGCCGCCACCACGCGCAAGGACATGGGCACGAGGGCGGTTCGTCAGCTGCTGGTCAAGCGGCTCGTGAGCCGTGAGGTCATCGACGCCGTCATTGCGGAGCTCCCCGACGACGATGCCGAACGCGCACTGGAGTTCGCACGGGCGAAGGCACGTGCGCTGACGCGCTACGACGACGACACCGCGACGCGGCGCCTGATGGGAATGCTCGCGCGGCGCGGATTCGGGGGAGCCGCCGCCGGACAGGCCGCCCGCACCGCCCTCGCCGAGGAGCGTCGTCAGGCCGGCGGATCCGGCGTCCGGTTCCGCTGAGCCCTCCCGCCGGGCTCCCCGGATCGGGCCGTAGAATCGGGGGATCATGACTCTGCTGGATGGCACCCCCACCCTCATCGCCCCTTCGCCGGCCGCCCACGACGCGGCCGGCATCGCGCGATCCTACGAAGTCCGCACCTTCGGCTGCCAGATGAACGTCCACGACTCCGAGAGGCTGTCGGGCTCGCTGGAGAGCGCCGGCTACGTCCGCGCCGAGGTTGGCGAAGAAGCCGACGTCGTCATCATCAACACGTGCGCGGTGCGCGACAACGCGGCGGGAAAGCTGTACGGCACGCTCGGCCACCTGGCATCCGTCAAGCGACGCAAGGACGGGATGCAGATCGCGGTCGGCGGCTGCCTCGCCCAGATGGACAAGCAGGCCGTGCTCGAGAAGGCCCCCTGGGTCGACGTCGTCTTCGGCACCCACAACATGGGCTCACTCCCGCGCCTTCTCGAACGCGCCCGCCACAACGGCGAGGCCGAGCTCGAGATCCTCGAGTCGCTCGAGGTGTTCCCCTCCACACTCCCGACGAAGCGCGATTCGGTGTACAGCGGCTGGGTGTCCATCTCTGTCGGCTGCAACAACACGTGCACCTTCTGCATCGTGCCGAGCCTGCGCGGCAAAGAGAAGGATCGCCGCCCCGGCGACATCCTCAACGAGATGCGTCTGCTCGTCGACGACGGCGCGATCGAGGTGACACTCCTCGGCCAGAACGTGAACTCCTACGGAGTCGAGTTCGGCGACCGCCAGGCCTTCGGCAAGCTGCTCCGCGCCGCCGGCCAGATCGAAGGGCTCGAGCGCGTCCGCTTCACGAGCCCGCACCCCGCGGCGTTCACCGACGACGTCATCGACGCGATGGCCGAGACGCCCGCGGTGATGCCTCAGCTGCACATGCCGCTCCAATCGGGCAGCGACCGCATCCTGAAGGCCATGCGTCGCTCCTACCGCAGCGATCGGTTCCTCGGCATCCTCGACCGGGTGCGCGAGCGCATCCCGAACGCCTCCATCACCACCGACATCATCGTCGGCTTCCCCGGTGAGACCGACGACGACTTCGAGGACACCATGCGCGTCGTCGAGAAGGCGCGCTTCTCGAGCGCATTCACCTTCCAGTACTCGATCCGCGAAGGCACGCCCGCCGCGACGATGCCGGATCAAGTGCCCAAGGCCGTCGTGCAGGAGCGGTACGGCCGGCTGCAGGCGCTCCAAGATCGCATCTCGCTCGAGGAGAACCAGGCCCAGGTCGGCCGCGACGTCGACCTGCTGGTCTCGATGGGCGAGGGCAAGAAGGATGCCGCGACGCATCGCCTCACGGGGCGCGCGGAAGACAACCGGCTCGTGCACTTCGAGCTGCCCGCGGGAAGCGAGACTCCGCGCCCGGGCGACGTCGTCTCGGTGCGCATCACCCACGCCGCGCCGTTCCACCTCCTCGCGGACGCGCCCGACGGGTCGGCGCTCCGCATCCGGCGCACCCGCGCCGGCGACGCGTGGGATCGCTCGCAGGCCGAATCGTGCGCGATCCCGGCGGCGGCACCGGTCGACGGTGCGCCGCGCGTCGTCTCGCTCGGCCTGCCCACCCTGCGCGCCGGGGAGTGAGCGAGCCGGGGTCCACGGGGCCGCGACTTTTCGGCGTCGTCGGCGCGACCGGTACCGGCAAGAGCGGGCTGTCCCTCGACCTCGCCGAGGCCCTCGCAACCCGGGGAACCCCCGCCGAGGTGGTGAACGCCGACGCGATGCAGCTCTATCGAGGCATGGACATCGGTACGGCCAAGCTCCCGATGAGCGAGCGCCGCGGCATCCCGCATCACCTGCTCGACGTGCTCGATGTGACCGAGGACGCGGCCGTCGCCCGCTACCAGGGTGCGGCGCGAGCGGCGATCCTCGACATTCTGCATCGGGGATCGCACGCGATCCTCGTCGGCGGATCTGGGCTGTACGTGTCGAGCGTGCTCTTCGACTTCCGCTTCCCGCCGCGCGACGAGGCGCTGCGCGCCGCCCTCGAGGCGGAGCTGGACGCGGTCGGGCCCGGAGTGCTCTTCGAGCGCCTGCGCACGGCCGATCCCGCGACCGCGGCCCGGGTGGATCCTCGCAACGGTCGCCGCATCGTCCGGGCGCTCGAGGTGCTCGCCCAGGGCGAGGCGACGCACGGCGCGGCCCTGCCGGCTGAGCCCGTGCCCTGGCGGCCCGCGACGGTGATCGGCATCTCGATTCCCCGCGCCGAGCTCGTCTCCCGCCTCGATTCCCGGGTCGAGAGGATGTGGGCCGACGGACTCGTCGACGAGGTCGAGGCGTTGCGCGCGCGGGGGCTCGAGCGCGGCGTCACCGCGCGACGGGCCATCGGGTACGCGCAGGCCCTTGCCGAGCTCGCCGGGACGGCGTCGCGGGCGGATGCGATCGCCGAGACCCAGGCGCTGACCCGCCGGTACGCGCGTCGCCAGGTGTCGTGGTTCACGCGGTATTCCGGCGCGCTGTGGGTGGATGCGGGCGATCGGGGGGCCGTGGCGCGGATACTGGGGTGATGACCAGCATCCGTGCCTTTGCGCTTCGCGACACCGAATCCGTGATCTCACTGTGGCAGCAGACGGGCCTCACCCGATCGTGGAACAACCCCCACCTCGACATCCAGCGAAAGCTCACGGTCCAACCCGAGCTCTTCTTCGTCGCGGTGGACAACGACGACGTGGTCGGGACCGTGATGGCCGGGTACGACGGCCACCGCGGCTGGATGTACTACCTGGCGTCGGCGCCCAGGAGGCGCGGCGAGGGCATCGCCCGGGCCCTCGTGACGGCCGCCGAGGACGCATTGCTCGAGCTGGGGTGCCCGAAGGTGCAGCTCATGGTGCGTCCGGGCAACGAGGACGTGCTGGGTTTCTACGAGACGCTCGGCTACGAGCGGTTCTCGACGACCACGACGGGCAAGCGCCTGATCGCCGACTGAGGCGGACGACCGCGGCGGCGGGCCCCGTAAACTGGGTCGATGCCCGAGACGATCGCCTTCACGAAGGGTCACGGCACCGGCAACGACTTCGTCGTGATCGCCGATCCCGAGGGCGACCTCGATTTGAGCGATGAACAGGTCGCCGCACTTTGCGACCGCCGCTTCGGCATCGGTGGCGACGGCATCCTGCGCGTCGTCCGCTCGGCGAACATCAGCGAGGGCGCCGCGGCGCTGGCCGAGGAGCCCGGCGCGGAGTGGTTCATGGATTACCGCAACGCCGACGGTTCGAAGGCCGAGATGTGCGGCAACGGCATCCGGGTCTTCGCCAAGTACGTGCTCGAGACCGGGCTCGCCACACTGCCGAGCGGCTCGACGCTGCCGATCGGCACCCGCGCGGGCGTCCGCGACCTCGCGCGCAGCGAGACCGGCTTCCAGGTCGATCTCGGGCGCTGGCGCGTCGATCCGGTCGAAACCCTCGTGCGCGCCCGCGGTCTCGCGGTGTCGCGCCCTGGCCTGAGGATAGACGTCGGCAACCCGCATATCGTGGTCGCTCTGCAGTCCGCCGAGGAGCTCGAGGGACTCGATCTGACCGTCGTCCCGCACCTCGACCCCGTGCCGCCGCACGGCGCGAACATCGAATTCGTGGTGCCCCGCGACCCGCTGGTTCACGACGGGGTCGGTGCCATCCGGATGCGGGTGTTCGAACGAGGCGTCGGCGAGACCCTGAGCTGCGGCACGGGCGTCGCTGCGGCGGCGCTCGCCGTCCGGCACTGGGCCGGAGCCGCGGCACCCGACCACTGGCGCGTCGATGTGCCGGGCGGCACGCTCGGCGTGCGGATGTTCCCCACCGAGGAAGGCGAGCACGTCGCCCTCTCGGGACCGGCGACCCTTGTGTTCTCGGGCGAGGTCGCGCTCGCCCGCTGACCGGCTAGCCGCCGCTCAGCGGATGACGCGCAGGGGTTCGGTCGCCGGGGTTCCGTGGCGGCGCACCCGCAGCACGCGGAAGCCCTTGCTCGTCGCGGCGCGGTGCACGCTGTAGCCCTGGGGGAAGGTCGCAGCGAGCCAGCGCTGCAGTGAATCCGAGCCGAGGTTGCGCTGCACGACGAGCCACGCATCGCTCCGCTCGTCGAGGCGAGGGATCCAGCGCTCGAGCAGGCCGTGGAGTTCGTGCTTGCCCACGCGGATCGGCGGATTCGAGCGGATGCCGCGGAACGAGATCTCGTCGGGAACATCGTCGGGCAGGGATGCGTTGACATTGTCGAGCCCGAGGGCCGCCGCGTTCCGGCGCACCAGGTCGAGGGCACGCTCGTTGACGTCGACGGCCCACACCGTCGCGTGAGGCGAGTCGAGGGCGACGGTGAGCGCGATCGGACCCCACCCGCACCCCAGATCGAGGATGTGCCCGCCGGGAGGCGGGGGTGGAGTGTTGGCAAGCAGCACCGCCGTCCCCGCGTCGATGTGATCGGGGCTGAACACCCCGCCGGCGGTGGTGACCTCGACATCCCGGCCCGCGAGGGTGACCTGGATGCGACGCTGATTCTCGGGAGACGACGGGGCGGCGCTGAAGTAGTGATCGCTCCCCATGGGAGCGAGCGTAGCGGAGTCGACGCGGGTGGGGGAGGCTAGGGTTTAGGAATGCTCATCTGATAGTCTCCCCGCCCCGCAGGGGCCGCGGCACGAGGAACATCGGAGAACTGAAGCATTGAAAGGCGATACATGACGGATACGACCACACAGCCGAGCGAGACGCCGACCGATCCGGTCGAGCGGGTCCTGGCGCGCGCCGAAGCGCGCTCGGGCGTGCGCGTCTTCGGGGCCGGCGAGCCCCGCACGGATGGTCGTGTGACCGGGACCGCCCAGGCCCTGCAGGACGATTCGACGACGGCCCACGACGGCGACGGCGAGCAATGGGACCGCGAGGAGCGCGCCGCGCTCCGCCGCGTGCCCGGGCTCTCGACCGAGCTCGAAGACGTCACCGAGGTCGAGTACCGGCAGCTGCGACTCGAGAACGTCGTGCTCGTCGGCGTCTACCCGCAGGGCGAGCAGGAGGACGCCGAGAACTCGCTCCGCGAGCTCTCGGCCCTCGCCGAGACCGCGGGTGCGGTCGTGCTCGACGGCGTCCTCCAGCGCCGCCCGCACCCGGACCCCGCGACCTACATCGGAAGCGGCAAGGCCGGGGAGCTGCGCGACCTCGTGCAGGCCGTGGGCGCCGACACCGTGATCGCCGACACCGAGCTCGCGCCGAGCCAGCGCCGTGCGCTGGAGGATGTCGTGAAGGTCAAGGTCATCGATCGCACGACCGTCATCCTCGACATCTTCAGCCAGCACGCCAAGAGCCGCGAGGGCAAGGCGCAGGTCGAGCTCGCACAGCTTGAATACCTGCTTCCGCGCCTGCGCGGCTGGGGCGACTCGATGAGCCGGCAGGCGGGTGGCCAGGTCGGCGCCGGCGGCGCGGGCATGGGCTCGCGCGGTCCGGGTGAGACGAAGATCGAGCTCGATCGCCGCCGCATCCGCACGAAGATGGCGCTGCTGCGTCGTCAGATCCGCGACTTCGGTCCGGCGCGCGAGGCGAAGCGGGCCGAGCGCAAGCGGCACACGATCCCCTCGGTCGCGATCGCCGGGTACACCAACGCCGGCAAATCGAGCCTGCTGAACCGGCTCACGAGCGCGGGAGTCCTCGTAGAGAACGCCCTGTTCGCAACGCTGGATGCGACGGTGCGCCGCTCGGAGACATCCGACGGTCGCACGTTCACGCTCACCGACACGGTCGGATTCGTGCGCAACCTGCCCCACCAGCTCGTCGAGGCCTTCCGCTCGACGCTCGAGGAGGTGGCCGGCGCCGATGTCATCCTGCACGTCGTCGACGCGGCGCATCCGGATCCCGCGAGCCAGCTGCAGACGGTCCGCGACGTGATGGCGGATGTCGGGGCCCGGGGTTCGCACGAGATCGTCGTGTTCAACAAGGCCGATCTGGTCGATGACGACACGCGCCTCGTGCTGCGCGGACTCGAACCCGACGCGCTCTTCGTGTCATCCCGCACCGGCGAGGGCATTGCCGAACTGCGTGCCGCGGTCGAGGCGGCGCTGCCGCTCCCGGCCGTCGAGGTGCGGGCGCTCGTTCCCTACGAGCGCGGCGACCTGATCTCCGCGGCGCACGACTCGGGACACATCCTTTCGGCCGTGCACGAGGAGGGCGGCACCGCCCTGCACGCGCATGTCTCGGAGCGCCTCGCGGCGGAGTTCGAGCCCTTCCGGGTCTAGCCCGCCGTATCGGCCGGCATCCCGTCACTCGACGGAGATGTCGGCCGCCGCCGGGGCGCGTCAGTCCAGCGGCAGCACAGGCACCCCGGGCGTGTCGAACCCGAGCACCTGGCCGAGGAAGCTGAGCTCCGACTCGAACGCGTGCACGATCGTCTCGGCCCGCCGGAACCCATGGCTCTCGCCCTCGTACTCGACGTACGCGTGCGCGACGCCGTTGTGCGCGAGGGCGTCCCGGATCGCGCGGGACTGGGCAGGCGGCACGACGGGGTCGTCGGCGCCCTGCAGGATCAGCACGGGTGCGCGCAGCCGCTCGGAGTGCGTGAGCGGCGATCGCTCGATGTACACCTCGAGCGCCTCGGGCAGCGGACCCACGAGGCGGTCGAGGTAGCGGGCCTCGAAGTCGTGGGTGTCCTCGGCGAGGGCCCGGAGGTCGGCGACGCCGTACCGGCTGATGCCGGCGGCGAAGACATCCGTGTCCGCCAGAGCGCACAGCACGGTCCACCCGCCGGCCGACCCGCCCTTGATCGCGAGCCGTCGCGGGTCCGCCACCCCTGCCGCGGCCAGTCCCCGCGCGGCGGCCGCGACATCCTCGACGTCCACGACGCCCCACTGCCCGTGCAGGCGCTCGCGGTAGCGGCGCCCGTAGCCGGTCGACCCGCCGTAGTTGACGTCGAGCACGCCGATCCCGCGGCTCGTGAAGTAGGCGATGGCGGCGGATGCCTCGCCCGCGACGTGGCTGGTCGGGCCGCCGTGCACGAGCACGAGGTACGGCGGGCGCTCGCCGTCGGGACCGTTCACGTCGGGGTTCGTCGGCGGGTAGTCGAACGCGTGCACGTCGCCGGATGGACCCTCGAACGTCACCGGATGTGACGCGGGCAGCCATGCGGCATCGAGCCCGGCGCCTCCGCGCACGGCCGCGAGGGTGCTCGGGTCATCGACATCCAGCGTCCACAACCCGCCCGGCGTGCGGGCGCCGCCGCCGGTGAGCAGCGCGCGCGTGCCGCGCACGTCGCGCAGCAGGAGCGAGCTCGAGAGGGGGATGCCGAGGGTGCGGATGCCGGTCGGCTCGATCACCACCAGTTCGTCGCGGCCGTGCGTGCGGATCGCCAGGATGCGCCCGTCCTCGAGCGGGGCGAACCAGCGCAGGCCGAGATTCCAGAGCGGACCGCCGGTGTCGGAGTCGTGGATGGCCACCGGCGCCACCGCGGCGGCCGAACGCCCCTGAAGGTGCACGCGGAACAGGTTCCACCGGCCGTGGGGGTCGGCGATGTAGGTGAGCTCGTCGGGCCCGGTCCACGCCGGCTGAAGGGCGGAGACGCCTGGCCCCCCGGCGACGAGGATCGCGTCGGTGATGGTGCCATCCGGCGCCAGGCGTCCCACGTGCAGGGTCGCCGCATCCCACGGCATCTCGGGGTGGTTCCACGAGACCCACGCGAATCGGCCACCGGATGACGTCGGGTAGGCGATGAAGTCCGTGCCGCCGACCACGACGGTGAGCGCCGCCGCGTTGTCGGCCGCGGTGCCATCGAGCGGCACGATCACGATGTCGCGCACGGGCGCCGACCCGTCTGCGTGCGTCTCGCGGACGGCGTAGAGCCGCCCGTCCGCGGCGGTGAGGTCGGCGAAGCGCATGCCCAGGCCCTTGGGAGTGAGGGCCTGCGGGTCGCCGCCGGGGCTCAGCCGCCACACGCGCTGATCGGAGTGCTCGACGAACACGACGTCGTCGGGGTCGATGACCGTCCAGGCTCCGCCGCCGTACTCCTGCACGCGCGATCGTGCGCTCCACGGCCCCGGCAGGATGGGCTCCACATCGGAGCGGCCGTGCGACGCCCGCCGGAAGATGGCCGTCCGCCCGCCCTCGGAGGGGATGCCCTCGCTCCACCACACGGCGTCGCCGACGAAGCGCGCCCCGTCTATGCGCGGCGATGCCACGGCGACGTCGGCCGCGGTGATCGGGGAGGGCCAGGAACCGTACGGAAGCGTCTGGGGCACAGACCCAGAGTAGGTCGCCGCGAAACACGGCGCTCAGCGACACCGCGAACTGCGGTGGCCCGCTTTTGCATGCCCGAGCAAGCCCCGCAGCGACGACCGTCAGACCGCCCGGAGGACCGCCACGATCTTGCCCAGCACGGTGGCGTCGTCGCCGAGGATGGGTTCGAACGCGGAGTTGCGGGGGAGGAGCCAGGTGTGCCCGTCCCTGCGGCGGAAGGTCTTGACCGTCGCCTCGTCGTCGAGCATCGCCGCGACGATGTCGCCGTTCTCGGCATCCGGCTGCGACCGCACGACGACCCAGTCGCCGTCGCAGATGGCGGCGTCGATCATCGACTCGCCGCTGACGCGAAGCATGAACAGGTCGCCCTTGCCCACGAGCTGACGGGGCAGGGGGAAGATCTCTTCGACCTGCTGCTCGGCGGTGATGGGCACGCCCGCGGCGATGCGGCCGACGAGCGGCACCATCGCGGCGTCTCCCACCGCGGGGCTCGTGTCGGCCGGGTTCTCGGTCGAGCTCCCCGGAAGATCGATCAGCACCTCCATGGCACGGGTCTTGCCGGGGTCGCGGCGGAGGTAGCCGCTCGGTTCGAGCTGGTTCAGCTGGTGCGTCACGCTCGACAGCGACTTGAGGTCGACGGCGTCGCCGATCTCGCGCATGCTGGGCGGATAGCCGTGGCGGGCGATGGAGCGCTGGATCACTTCGAGGATCGCCATCTGCTTGTCGCTGAGACTCTTCCGCCGCCGCGTCTGCGGCTTCTCCGTCTGCGGTTTCGCCGTCTGGGGCTTCTCGCGCACTTCAGATGCCGCTATCGCGTCCGTGGCGGAGGTCTGGCTCGCTTCGCTCATGAGTGCTCCTTCGTGCCTGCCGGCAGGTGTCGTCTTCGAATGTCGGTGGTCACTGATGTGCTGTCGCTATCGAAACCGTATCCGAAATCCGGCCGATTTCAACAGATTTGTTCGAGCGTGTCGCCCGCAAAGCGACGATTCGTTCGAATACTCGCTTGACACTCTAGAACATCGAAGATAACTTCGGTACGTAGCTTCGCATTCGGCACTCCCGGCCGAGAGTCGAATGCGAAACTACGCCAAACTTCGGAAGGAAAACGTCATGACGACGATCACCGCATCCGCCGGTATCGGCCAGGGCATCGCACCTCTCCACGCCACGCGACTGCGGCTCCCGGCGCGCACGGGACTGCGGCTCACGACACGCACCCGTCTGCGGCTCACGGCACGCGGGCGTCGCGTTCTGGCCGTGCTCACCGCCCTCCCCGCGGTTCTCGCCCTCGGGCTGGCGATCGTGGCGGGCGGGTCGGCGATCGCGGCACGCGATGACGCGGC
The DNA here is from genome assembly GCF_035554235.1 of Microbacterium sp. Taxonomy (GTDB): domain Bacteria; phylum Actinomycetota; class Actinomycetes; order Actinomycetales; family Microbacteriaceae; genus Microbacterium. The sequence continues at coordinate 13,723 of NZ_DATMIO010000009.1, forward strand.
GCCTTCCGCCTCGTTCGAGATGGTCACCGTCTCGGGCGGCGACACCCTCTGGTCGCTCGCCGGTGACATCGCCCCCGCCGCCGACCCGCGTGACGTGGTCGATGCGATCGCGCGCCTGAACGCGCTCGAAGATGTGACCATCACCCCCGGCCAGCGCCTCGCGATCCCGGCGGAGTACGCCCCCGCCCCGTGACCCGGCCGCCGCACCCTCCCGCCCCGCGCTCTAGCATGGTGTGGTGAGTGTGAGCCTCGATGACCTGCCCCTCCGCGACGACCTGAGGGGGAAGATCCCCTACGGCGCGCCGCAGGCCGCACTGCCCATCGCCCTGAACGTCAACGAGAACACGCATCCGGTGCCCGAAGAGGTGGCGGACGACATCCTCGATTCGCTCGCCCTCGCCCTGCGCGAGGTGAACCGCTATCCCGATCGCGAGTTCGTCGCCCTCCGCGAGAGCTTCGCCGACTACCTCGGCCACGGCGTGACCACCGAACAGGTGTGGGCGGCCAACGGATCGAACGAGGTCCTTCAACACGTGCTGCAGGCCTTCGCGGGCCCCGGACGCCGGGCGTTCGGCTTCGCACCCACGTACTCCATGTACCCGTTGCTCACCAACGGCACCGGGGCGGAGTGGGTGGCGGGGCGGCGCGAACCCGACTTCACGATCACCCCCGACGACGCGGCATCGCAGGTCGCGGAGGCCGAGCCCGACGTCGTCTTCCTGTGTGCGCCGAACAACCCGACCGGCACGCCCCTCGGCCTCGATGTCATCGAAGCGGTGTACGACGCCACCCAGGGGATCGTCGTCGTGGACGAGGCATACCAGGAGTTCGCACCGCACGAGGAGCGCTCCGCGCTCACGCTGCTTGCGGACCGCCCGCGCCTCGTCGTCTCGCGCACGATGAGCAAGGCGTTCGCCTTCGCCGGCGCCCGCGTCGGCTATCTGGCGGCCGACCCCGCCGTCGTGGACGCGCTCCGCCTCGTGCGCCTGCCATACCATCTGAGCGCCCTGACTCAGGCGGCGGCGCTCGCCGCGCTTCGGCACGCGCCCGTCATGCTGCGCATGGTGGACGAGATCGTGGCCCAGCGCGACCGGATGTCGGCCACGCTCGAGGCCCTCGGCTACGAGCCGTTCGAGTCGTGGACCAACTTCGTGCTGTTCGGCGGCGTCGAGGATCCCGGCGCCACGTGGCAGGCGCTCTACGACCAGGGCGTGCTGATCCGCGACGTCGGGCTGCCCGGTTGCCTGCGGGTGACCGCGGGCACCGAGGAGGAGACGACGGCATTCCTCGAAGCCCTCGCCTCGGTAGACTCGCGACCATGACGACAGCCCGCACCGCGCGCCGCACCCGGGCCACCAGCGAGTCGACCGTTGAGCTCGAACTGAACCTCGACGGTACCGGCAAGAGCCACATCGACACGACCGTGCCGTTCTTCGATCACCTCCTCACGGCCTTCGCGAAGCACTCGCTCACCGACCTGACGGTCCGGGCATCGGGCGACACCGACATCGACGCGCATCACACGGTCGAGGATGTCTCGATCGTCCTCGGCCAGACGATTCGAGAGGCCCTCGGCGACAAGGCCGGCATCTCGCGGTACGGCGACGCGCTCGTCCCCCTCGACGAGGCGCTGGCGCAGGCCGTCGTCGACATCAGCGGGCGGCCCTATCTCGTGCACACGGGCGAGCCGGCCGGCTTCGAGCACCACCTCATCGGCGGTCACTTCACGGGCTCCCTCGTTCGGCACACGTTCGAGGCGATCGCGTTCAACGCGGCCCTGACCGTGCACGTCCGCGTGCTCTCGGGGCGCGATCCGCACCACATCGCCGAGGCCGAGTACAAGGCGTTCGCCCGCGCGTTCCGCCAGGCGAAGGCCATCGATCCGCTCGTGGTGGGTGTCCCCAGCACCAAGGGCGCGCTGTGACAGACGATCCGCAGCGGCGGGACGGCGGGGTGGATCGTCCCGTCGTCGCGGTGCTGGACTACGGCTCGGGCAACGTCCACTCGGCGGTCAAGGCGCTCGCCGTCGCCGGTGCCGATGCCCGGCTGACCAGAGACCGCGCTCTCGTGATGGAAGCCGACGGCCTCGTGGTCCCGGGCGTCGGCGCCTTCCGCGCCGTCATGGATGCCCTGCGCGCCAGCCGGGGCGACGAGCTCATCGATCGGCGTCTCGCCGGCGGCCGCCCGGTCCTGGGCATCTGCGTCGGCATGCAGGTGCTCTTCGAGCTCGGCGTCGAACGCGGCGTCGACACCGAAGGGATGGGGGAGTGGCCGGGCGTCGTCACCGAGCTCGACGCCCCGGTGCTGCCGCACATGGGCTGGAACACGGTCGAACCCGACGAGGGCTCGCGTCTGTTCCGCGGCATCGAGGACGAGCGCTTCTACTTCGTGCACTCGTTCGGCGCGCAGAAATGGCTGCTCGACGTACAGCCCCCAATGACGCCCGCCCTGCTGACATGGACCACCTACGGTGCTCCCTTCCTCGCCGCGGTGGAGAACGGCCCGCTGTCGGCGACACAGTTCCACCCCGAGAAATCGGGCGCCGCCGGCATCCGTCTGCTCGCCAATTGGATCGACGGACTGGGCAGGGCTAGTCTCTAACTTCGTGCCAACAGTGGACGGCGCCCGCCGCCACGAGAACGCACGAGGAGCCATGAACGATTTCGCGTCAACGCCCGAACTGATCCTTCTCCCCGCTGTCGACATCGCCGGCGGCAAGGCCGTCCGGCTGACGCAGGGCGAGGCCGGCACCGAGACCAGCTACGGCGACCCGGTCGACGCGGCCGCGGACTTCGCCCGCCAGGGCGCCAAGTGGATTCACCTCGTCGACCTCGACGCCGCCTTCGGACGCGGGAGCAACGCGTCGGTGCTGCGCCGGGTGATCAAGCAGGTCAAGGGCGTCAACATCGAGCTCTCGGGCGGCATCCGAGACGACGCGACCCTCGAGGCCGCCCTCGAGAGCGGCGCGGCGCGCATCAACCTCGGCACCGCGGCCCTCGAGAATCCCGAGTGGGCCGCCGACGTGATCGCCCGCTACGGCGAGGCGATCGCCGTCGGCCTCGACGTGCGCGGCACGACCCTCGCGGCGCGCGGCTGGACCAAGGACGGCGGCGACCTGTGGACCGTCCTCGACCGGCTGGAGGCCGCGGGCTGCAGCCGCTACGTGCTGACCGACGTCACGAAGGACGGCACGCTGCAGGGCCCGAACCTCGAACTGCTGCGGGATGTCACCGCGCGCACCCCCAAGCCCGTCGTCGCCTCGGGCGGCGTCTCGAACCTCGACGACATCGCCGCCCTGCGCGATCTCGTGCCGCTCGGCGTCGAGGGCGCGATCGTCGGCAAGGCGCTTTACGCGGGGGCTTTCACGCTCGCCGAGGCGCTGGATGTCGCGGCCGGCTGACCACGAAGGTTCCTCCGCCGACTCCGCGGGCGTTCCCTGGGCCGGCCGATCGTTCGAGCCCAACACGCACGCCGCGGATGACGGCTCGGCCCCGCCGGCCTTCGTCGACGCGATCCGGCTGTTCCGTGCGGGCGATGTCAGTCCGCAAGCGGTGGTCGACGCGCTGCGGGACGTGCGCCTGTTGATGCCGCTCGTCGCCGAGCTCGGCGAGACCGCTGTCGGGCCCCATCGTCAGACCGTCGACAAGACGCAGGAGCTCTCGATCGTCACGGTGGCGGCTCCCGACGGGCGGACAGTGCTGCCGGCGTTCAGCGACGTGGCCGCCATGGGGCGATGGGATGCCGCGGCGCGGCCCATCCCGACGCCGGTGCGGCGCATCGCACTGGCGGCGGCAGACGAAGGCACCGACCTCGTCGTTGTCGATCCCGGCTCCGAGACAGAGTTCGTTCTCCGCCGCCCCGCCGTGTGGGCGATCGCCCGCGGGGTCCCGTGGGAGCCGAGCTACGCGTCGCCCGAGGTCTTCGCGGCGCTCACGGCGTCGGTCGCGTCGGAGCTCGCGGTGCTCGACCTGTCGGTGGCGCCCGGCGATCCGCAGTCCCGGCTGCGCGGACCCGAGCTCGTCGTGCGCCTCGAGCTGATGGCGGGCCTCGATCGCTCCGAGCTCGACGGGGTGCTCGGCCGGCTGGCCAAGAGGTGGGCGGCCGATGACCGGATCGCTGTGCTTGTCGATTCCCTCACCGTGACCCTCGTATCGGGAGACCCGCTGACCCGCTCCTCGTGACCCCTCGAGGGACTATGTGACGGGACCCGTCCACTTCTCGCCCGGACCCTTGCCGATCGGGTCGGGGATGACGGATGCCTCGCGGAACGCGAGCTGCACCGAGCGGAGGCCGTCGCGGAGGGACCGGGCGTGCATGTCGCTCACTTCGGGCGCCGCCGCCGTGATGAGGCCCGCGAGGGCGTTGATGAGCTTGCGCGCCTCGTCGAGGTCGGTCTGGTGCTCGGGTTCATCGGCGAGGCCGACCTTGACCGCGGCGGCGCTCAGCAGGTGCACGGCGGCGGTGGTGATGACCTCGACGGCGGGCACGTCGGCGATGTCCCGGCCGGCGGATGCGGCGGCGCGCTCCTGCTCGTCCCATCGGGCCTGACGCGCGGGATCGGCCTTCCCGGCGTCGTCGGAAGGGGCACCGGGGACTGGAATCGTGCTCACGGGCTGCTCTCTGTTAGACTATGGCGGGCTCCGGAGCGTTCTGCTCCGGCTCGAAAGAGGATTCACATCCCACCCGCGCTCGCCGTTCCAGGCTACCGGGTCACAGCACTCCGCCTTCGCGCCGCCAGCGCGGGGGTAGCCAGGGTGCGGGCGCTTCACGTGCCGGGTGGATTGTGAACCGAATTCGCCCGCGACACGAATCCTCGCGTCGCGGTGGCCGAATCCGCACAAAGAGGAGTTCCGCATCAGCGATCCCCGCACCAATGACCGCATCCGCGTGCCGGAGGTCCGACTCGTCGGCCCGGCAGGCGAGCAGATCGGCGTCGTCCGCATCGAGGTCGCCCTTCGTCTTGCCCAGGACGCAGATCTCGACCTCGTCGAGGTCGCTCCCAACTCGAAGCCGCCCGTCGTCAAGATCATGGACTACGGCAAGTTCAAGTACGAGGCAGCGCAGAAGGCCAAGGAGGCCCGACGCAACCAGGCGAACACGGTCCTCAAGGAGGTCCGGTTCCGTCTGAAGATCGACCAGCACGACTACGAGACCAAGCGCAAGCGCGCCGAGGGATTCCTTCAGGCGGGCGACAAGGTGAAGGCGATGATCCTGTTCCGCGGCCGTGAGCAGTCACGTCCCGAGCAGGGTGTGCGCCTGCTCCGCAAGTTCGCCGAAGAGGTCGCCGAGTTCGGCACGGTGGAGTCCAACCCCACCATCGACGGCCGCAACATGGTCATGGTCGTCGCCCCGCACAAGAACAAGTCCGAGGTCAAGACCGAGCAGAACGCCGTGCGTGCTGCGAACAAGGAAGCCGCTCGCAGCGCGCGCGGCCCGGTCGGCGGCAACTCGGGGGGGCCCGCGGACACGTCGTCCGACGCAGACGCCGCGGACGAGACCAGCACCCCATCAGAGACCAGCACTGCGGCCAAGACCACGGCCGCGCCTGCTCCGGCACCCGCCGAGTAGGACCACAGACTCCCGCTCGTCGGGCAGCACACACCACGAAGCCCCGCAGAGGGCCCCAGCCAAAGGAAACACCGAAGATGCCGAAGCAGAAGACCCACTCGGGTGCCAAGAAGCGCTTCAAGATCACCGGCAGCGGCAAGCTCAAGAAGCAGCAGGCCGGTATGCGCCACAACCTCGAGGGGAAGTCGAGCCGCCGCACGCGTCGCCTGAACCAGGACCAGGTTCTGTCCAAGGCCGACACCAAGGTCGCCAAGAAGCTCCTCGGCCGCTGACGCGCCCGAGACACGATAGGAATATGAGAAATGGCTAGAGTCAAGCGGGCCGTCAACGCCCACAAGAAGCGTCGCGTCATCCTCGAGCGTGCCTCCGGTTACCGGGGTCAGCGTTCGCGCCTGTACCGCAAGGCGAAGGAGCAGGTCACCCACTCCCTCGTCTACGCATACCGCGACCGTCGCAAGCGCAAGGGCGACTTCCGCCGCCTGTGGATCCAGCGCATCAACGCCGCGAGCCGCCAGAACGGCCTCACGTACAACCGCTTCATCCAGGGCCTCGGCCTCGCGGGCGTGCAGGTCGACCGCCGCATGCTCGCCGAGCTCGCCGTGCACGAGCCGGCCACGTTCGCGTCGCTCGTCGCCACCGCCAAGGCCGCGCTGCCCGCCGACACGTCGGCCCCCAAGGTCTCCGCGTAGTCCGCGCTTCACAAGGGGCGTCCTCCTCCGGGAGGACGCCCCTCGTACGCGAGCGGCGTGTCGCCGCGGTGAACCCTGTGGAACCGACGGGTGCTGCGCGTGTGCGCCGCCACACGGGCGGGGCGCGCCGAGCCTAGACTGGGCGCGTGCTCGAAAACCCCCGGTCGCCGCGCGTGCGCGCCGTCGCGAAGCTCACCAAGCGCAGCGCTCGACACGAAACGGGGCTGTTCCTGCTCGAGGGTCCGCAGGCTGTGCGGGAGGCACTTGCCTACGTCCCCGACAGCATCGTCGAGCTGTTCGCCACACCGACGGGGCTGGAGCGGCACCCCGACCTTCGGGAGGCCGCCCGCGACACCGACATAGAGGTCGTCTTCACGACCGAGCCGGTGCTCGAGGCGATGGCCGACACCGTGACCCCGCAGGGCGTGATCGCGGTCGCGCGCCAGACGCCGACATCCGTGAAAGACATCTTCGCCGGGTCGCCGAAGCTCATCGCGATCTGCGAGGAAGTGCGCGATCCGGGCAATCTCGGCACGATCATCAGGGCAGCGGATGCCGCGGGCGCGGACGGGGTCGTGCTCACCGGCCGGACCGTCGACCTCTACAACCCGAAGGTCGTGCGCGCGACGACGGGATCGCTCTTTCATCTGCCGGTCTCGGTCGGCGGGGAGCTCGCGACCATCGTCGAGCGCGCCCACTCCGCCGGGCTCCGGATCATCGCCGCCGACGTGAAGGGCGACGACCTGCTCGCCGCACGGGCAGCGGGGGTGCTCGCCGAACCTACGGCGTGGCTGTTCGGCAACGAAGCCCGGGGCCTCGATGACGAGAGCCTCGCGCTCGCCGACAGCGCTCTGCGCCTTCCGATCTTCGGTCGGGCGGAGTCCCTGAATCTCGCCACCGCAGCCAGTGTCTGCCTCTACGAGACGGCATTCGCCCAGCGCCTCGCGCTGTGAGCCGCGCGCATTCCGCAACTGTTACGTTCCGGTAAAGACCCCACCAACCCCCTGCGGGCGACCCGCGCGCCCTCCTAGGGTGGGGGCATGGCGACACCCGAAGATGTCACGGCGGCGCCGAAGACATCCAATATCAATGTCCGTCGCGGCGAGCCACTCGTGGTCGTCGATCATGTCGACAAGCACTTCGGTGAGTTGCACGTGCTGCGGGACATCAACACCGTCGTGACTCGCGGCGAGGTCGTCGTCGTCATCGGCCCCTCGGGCAGTGGCAAGTCGACGCTCTGCCGCGCGATCAACCGGCTCGAGACCATCGACTCCGGAACCATCACTATCGACGGTTCGGTGCTTCCCGAGGAAGGCAAGCAACTCGCCGCCTTGCGGGCCGATGTCGGCATGGTGTTCCAGTCGTTCAACCTCTTCGCGCATAAGACCGTGCTCGAGAATGTGACGCTCGGCCCGATCAGGGTGCGCGGGCTTTCCCGCAAGGCCGCGGAGGAGAAGGCGATGGCGCTCCTCGATCGTGTGGGCGTCGCGAACCAGGCGAAGAAGATGCCGGCTCAGCTCTCGGGCGGGCAACAGCAGCGTGTCGCAATCGCTCGTTCCCTTGCGATGGACCCGAAGCTCATCCTGATGGACGAGCCGACGAGCGCTCTCGACCCCGAGATGATCAACGAGGTGCTCGATGTCATG
>NZ_DATMIO010000010.1:0-2115 GCF_035554235.1 Microbacterium sp.
CCGAAGTGGCGCGCTCGGTCGAGGCCGCCCGCGACGCCTGACCGCCGCGTAGCGTGGAGGGGTCGAAGGAGTTCGCATGTCCCGCATCCTGATCGTCGGGGGCCACGGCAAGGTCGCCCTTCTTCTCGCCCCGCTGCTCGCGGCCCGGGGCGATGAGGTCACGAGCCTCATCCGCAACCCCGAGCACGTGCCCGACATCGCGCAGTCCGGTGCCACGCCGCAGATCGCGGATGTCGAGTCGCTGGACGTCGATGGGCTCGCGGCGCTCTTTGCGGGGCACGACGCGATCGTCTGGTCCGCGGGAGCGGGAGGGGGCGATCCCGCGCGCACGTACGCCGTAGACCGGGATGCGGCGATCCGCGCCATGGAGGCCGCCCTCGCGGCGGGCCCATCCCGCTTCGTGATGGTGTCGTACTTCGGTGCAGGTCGTGATCACGGGGTCGACCCGGGCAGCTCCTTCTTCGCGTACGCCGAGGCGAAGGCGGCCGCCGACGCGCACTTGCGCGGTACCGCGCTGGCCTGGACGATCCTGCAGCCGAGCACCCTGACCCTCGACGAGCCGACGGGACGCATCGACGCGCACGCTGTCGAGTCGCGCTCGGTGAGCCGGGCGGATGTCGCAGCCGTCGTCGCGGCGACGCTGGCGGAGAACGCGACCGTGGGCCGCAGCATCCGATTCAATCGAGGCGAGGTGCCGATCGCCGAGGCGATCAAGTGAGTGACGAGTTCGCGCTCTTGATCGACGGGAGCATCCGCGCGCAGGCGGCCCGCCTGGCGGCGGTGGAGGCGCAGCTCACGTCGATTCGAGATGCGCGGGGCGCTGCCACAGCCGACGACGAGCACGACCCGGAAGGCGCGACGCTCGCGACCGAGTGGTCGCGCGCGGAGGGTCAGCGCGCCGACGCCCTGCGCGAGCTGGGGGAGCTGGATGCTGCGCGGGCGCGGTTGGCGGCCGGAACCTACGGGGCCTGCAGGGGCTGCGGACGGCGGATTCCGGCCGAACGCTTGCGGCTTCTCCCCGCAGCGTCGCTGTGCGTGCCGTGCGCCGACCGGTGACTTGCCACCCCGCCCGCGCGTTCTGATACCCTGAACTGTCACGCATGTGGCCATTTCGGCATGCGCGCGCGACATCGCAATCCAATCCACCTCGCTTCACCCCGCAGTACTTGCGTGCGCCGCGGCAGGAAGCCCGACACCCCCAACCCAACAAGGACAACCCACTACATGACTATCGCAACGACCGCCCCGGCCACCAAGCAGGTCGCCATCAATGACATCGGATCTGCTGAGGACTTCCTGGCCGCGGTCGAACTGACCCTCAAGTTCTTCAACGACGGCGACCTCATCGAAGGAACCGTCGTGAAGATCGACCGCGACGAGGTCCTCCTCGACGTCGGGTACAAGACCGAGGGCGTCATCCCCTCGCGCGAGCTCTCCATCAAGCACGACGTCGACCCCAACGAGGTCGTCAAGGTCGGCGACGCCGTCGAGGCCCTCGTTCTCCAGAAGGAGGACAAAGAAGGTCGGCTGATCCTGTCGAAGAAGCGCGCACAGTACGAGCGCGCCTGGGGCGACGTGGAGAAGATCAAGGAGAACGACGGAGTCGTCACCGGTTCCGTCATCGAGGTCGTCAAGGGCGGCCTCATCGTCGACATCGGCCTCCGCGGCTTCCTTCCCGCCTCGCTCATCGAGCTGCGCCGCGTCCGCGACCTCACGCCGTACCTCGGCCAGGAGATCGAGGCCAAGATCCTCGAGCTCGACAAGAACCGCAACAACGTCGTCCTGAGCCGCCGCGCGCTGCTCGAGCAGACGCAGTCCGAGTCGCGCACCACGTTCCTGAACAACCTGCACAAGGGTCAGGTCCGCAAGGGTGTCGTCTCCTCGATCGTCAACTTCGGCGCGTTCGTCGACCTGGGCGGCGTGGACGGCCTCGTGCACGTCTCCGAGCTCTCGTGGAAGCACATCGAGCACGCCAGCGAGGTCGTCGAGGTCGGCCAGGAGGTCACCGTCGAGGTGCTCTCCGTCGAGCTCGACCGTGAGCGCGTCTCCCTGTCGCTCAAGGCGACGCAGGAGGACCCGTGGCAGGTCTTCGCCCGCACCCACGCGATCGGTCAG
>NZ_DATMIO010000011.1:0-9821 GCF_035554235.1 Microbacterium sp.
CCGTCGAGCTCGCGCCGCCCACCGAGCCCGCGCCGCCCGTCGGGCTCGCCCCGGCGCACGTCGTCGAATCGCCCGATCACCAGGCGGCCGAAGCGCTTGCCGTGGCGCTGGCCGACCAGCCCCTCGCGTCCGATCCGGCCCTCGACATCCCCGCCCTCACCGTCCGCGGGCTGACGAAGAGGTTCGGCGATACGGTCGCCGTCGACGGCGTCGACCTGACGGTGCCCCCGGGTGCCTTCTACGGAATCGTCGGGCCGAACGGCGCCGGCAAGACCACCACGCTGTCGATGATCACCGGGCTGCTCCGTCCCGATCGCGGGAGCATCGAGGTGTGCGGCGTGGACGCTGCGTCCGACCCGCTCGGCGCGAAGCGCCTCATGGGCGTGCTCCCCGACCGGCTCCGCACGTTCGATCGACTCACCGGCCGGCAGTTGCTGTACTACTACGGCATCCTGCGCGGCCTCCGTCCGGCGGTGGTCGAGTCGCGCACCGCCGACCTGGCGCGGGCATTCGATCTCACCGATGCCCTCGGGCGCGTGGTCTCCGACTACTCCGCCGGGATGACGAAGAAGGTCATGCTCGCGGGTGCCATGATCCACTCGCCGCGCCTGCTGGTGCTCGACGAGCCCTTCGAGGCGGTCGACCCGGTGTCGTCGGCCATCATCCTCGACATCCTGGGCGCGTACGTCGCACACGGCGGCACCGTCATCCTGTCCAGCCACGGCATGGACCTCGTCGAGCGCGTGTGCTCGCGCGTAGCCGTCATCGTCGCGGGGCAGGCGCTCGCCGAGGGCACCATCGCCGAGGTTCGCGGTGAGCTCACCCTCGAGCAGCGCTTCGTCGAACTCGCCGGTGGGCTCAGCGACGTGGAGGGCCTCGAGTGGCTGCACACGTTCTCCGGCTGAGGGTCGTCCTGCTGCTGGGCGGCCTCCGCGGGGATCGCCGTCATGTCGTGCGTGTCGTCTCGGGGCTGATCCTCCTCGCTGCCGCCACGGCGGTGGCCTGCTGGGCGCTGCTGTCGATGACGGATGCTCCGACCGACGTCGCCCAGACGGTCATCGTGCTCGGCGGCTCGGCGCTGACCCTCGGGTTCACGCTCGCGCCGCTGATCGCCGGGGCCACCGATCCGCTCGATCCGCGACGGTTCGCGGTGTTCGGCGTCGGCGGGCGCTCACTCGCCTCGATCCTCGTGCTCGCCGGCTTCGTCAGCGTGCCGATCCTCGTGCTGATCGCCCTGGCCGTGTGCACGGCCATCGTGTGGGAGGCGCACGGCGTCCCCGTCGTGCTGGCGGCGACGTCGGCCCTGATCGCCGTACTGACGTGTGTCCTGCTCGCGCGGGTCTGCATGGCGGTCACCGCCCTGGCACTCCGCGAGCGGCGCTCCCGCGAGCTGACGGGGCTCTTCGCCCTCACGATCGTGGTCGTGCTCGTGCCCGTGGGGGTGTTCCTCGCGTCGCTCGAGTGGGACGGGCACGTGCCGACCCAGCTCGAATCCGCCGTGTCTGTGCTGGCGGCCACGCCCTTCGGTGCCGCCTGGTCGCTTCCCGGTCTCGTCGCAGGCGGTCGCTCCGCCGGCATTCCCGTCGCGGTGGCGATCGGGACCGTCGTCGTGCTCTGGCTCGCGTGGCACCAGCTCGTATCCCGCCTCCTCACGACCACCGAGCGCCCCGCCGCCGTGCGCGAGCGCGGGGGCCTCGGGTGGTTCGCCGTCGCTCCGGGCACCGCCACGGGTGCGGTCGCGGCACGCAGCCTGCTCTACTGGATGCGCGACGCGCGCTACCTCGTGAACGTCATCGTCGTTCCCGTCGTGGCCCTGCTCGCCGCCGTGCCGCTCCTGATCGCCGGTGTTCCCGCTCCGATCGTGGCGCTCGTGCCCGTGCCGATCATGGCGCTGTTCTTCGGATGGCTGCCGCACAACGACCTCGCCTACGACTCCACGGCGGTGTGGATGCACATCGCGAGCGGCATCCGCGGCTCCGCCGACCGCCTCGGCCGACTCGTGCCGATCCTCCTCATCGGGGTGCCGATCCTGGCCGTCTCGATCCCCTTCGCCATCACGCTGTACGACAGATGGGCCCTTCTGCCCGCCATGGTCGGGGTGTGCGCGTCGCTCTTCCTCGGCGGGCTAGGCCTGTCGAGCATCGCGTCGGTGCTCAGCCCCTATCCGGTCTCGCGTCCGGGTGACAGCCCGTTCCAGCAGCCCCAGCGATCGAGTGCGTGGGGTGCGATCACGCAGGCGATCGTGCTGCTCGGAGCGATCGTCGTGAGCGCCCCGACACTGTGGTGGGCCTGGCTCGCGCTGTCGCGCGACATCGACTACGCCCTCGCGGCGCTGTGGGGCGGGCTCGGCACGGGGCTCGGAGTGCTGCTCGCCGGCATCGCCATCGGCGGTGTGCTGTTCGGCCGGAGGGGCACGCGATTGATGGAGTTCGCCGAAGCCGCATAGCGCATGCGCGGCTAGACTGACTGTTCATGAGCACCCCCCTCGAGAGCCCCGACCAGGGCGGCCTTGCGACCCTCGACCGCGAGCTCGAAGAGCTCATCCGGGAAGAGAACATCGAGCCGGGCGACCACGAGCGGTTCTCGCACTACGTGAAGAAGGACAAGATCCTCGAGTCCGCCATCACGGGCAAGCCGGTCAGGGCGCTGTGCGGCAAGAAATGGACGCCGGGCCGTGACCCCGAGAAGTTCCCGGTCTGCCCGACGTGCAAAGAGATCTACGAGTCGCTGAACAAGTAGCGGCTACGACGCGTCGACGAAGACGGTCGGCAGCGCCGGGTCGGAACGGCTGAGCGCCAGCGCGCGCACGGGAAGCTCCTCGCGCACCTTCGCGTGGTGGTCGCGGGCCGCGATCACCCCGGCCGCGGCCTCGTACGTGGCGTCGATCTCGCCCGCGACCGCGAACGCCACCTGCAGAGACCGCGAGCCGGGATGCTGCACCTCGGTCTCGATGGCCTCGAACCCGTCCGAGACGGCGATGAGCTCGCTCGTCGCCGTGCCGTCCTCCCGGGTGCGGAACGCGGCCTTGCGGCCGCCCCTCGAGCCCTTCTCGGTCGAGGCCTTCGCGACGGCGACCCACGAGTCATCGCTCGCCTGCCGGGCCACGAGCTTGTACACCATGCCGGCCGTGGGCGTGCCAGACCCGGTGACGACAGACGTGCCCACCCCGTACGCGTCGACGGGGGATGCCGCGAGCGCGGCGATCGCGAATTCGTCGAGGTCGCTCGTGACCGTGATCTTGGTGCCCGTCGCGCCGAGCTCGTCGAGCTGGGCCCGCACGTCGGCGGCGACGGTCGGCAGGTCGCCCGAGTCGATGCGAACGCCGCCGAGCCCTGTGCCAGCCACTCGGATGGCCGTCTCGACCCCCGCCCGGATGTCGTAGGTGTCGATCAGAAGCGTCGTGTCGGTGCCGAACGCGGCGATCTGCGACCGGAACGAGTCCTCCTCGGAATCGTGCAGGAGCGTCCAGGCGTGGGCGGCGGTTCCCATGGTCGGGATGCCCCACCGTCGGCCGGCTTCGAGGTTGCTCGTCGCCCCGAATCCGGCGATGAACGCGGCCCGCGCGGCCGCGACCGCGGAGTGCTCGCCGGCGCGCCGCGACCCCATCTCGGCGAGGGGCCGGTCGCCGGCGGCGATGCTCATGCGCGCCGCGGCGGTGGCGACGGCGGAGTCGTGGTTCAGCACGCTCAGGGCGAGGGTCTCCAGCACGACGGCCTCGGCGAACGTGCCCTCGACGGTGAGGATCGGGGAGCCGGGAAAGTACGCCTCGCCCTCCCGGTACCCCGTGATCGACCCCGTGAACCGATAGCTCTCGAGCCATGCCAGGGTGTCGGCATCCACGACCCGCTCGTCGCGCAGGAACCGCAGCTCCTCGTCGCCGAACCGGAAGTCGCGGAGAAGGCTCAGCAGGCGGCCGGTGCCCGCGACGACACCGAAGCGGCGGCCCCCGGAGAGGCGCCGGCCGAAGAGCTCGAAGACGCAGCGCCGATGGGCGGTGCCGTCGCGCAGGGCGGCGTCGAGCATCGTCAGCTCGTAGCGATCGGTGTGCAGCGCGGTGCTTGGCGAGACTGCGCTTGACGAGTCGGCGACGCTCATGGCGACAGCCTAGTGAGAAGCGCGACGGTGGGCCGCGTAGGCTGGGGGACCATGAACCACGCGCCGATCGGCATCTTCGACTCCGGGGTCGGCGGGCTCACCGTCGCTCGCGCCGTCACCGATCAGCTGCCGCGTGAATCGATCGTCTACATCGGCGACACCGCGCATTCGCCGTACGGGCCCAAGCCCATCGCAGACGTGCGGCGCTACTCGCTCGAGGTGCTCGACGCGCTCGTCGATCAGGGTGTCAAGATGCTCGTGATCGCGTGCAACACCGCGTCGGCGGCGGTGCTGCGCGATGCGCGCGAGCGCTACGACGTGCCCGTCGTCGAGGTGATCGGCCCCGCGGTGCGCACCGCGATGTCGACGACCCGCAACGGCCGCATCGGCGTGATCGGCACCGAGGGCACCATCGGCTCCGGTGCGTACCAAGACATGCTCGAGGTCAACGAGCGGCTGCGGGTGTTCGCGCGCGCGTGCCCGCGCTTCGTCGAGTTCGTCGAGGCGGGGGAGACGAACACGCCCGAGGTGCTCGCGGCGACCGAGGAATACCTTGCGCCGCTCCGGCACGCCGGCATCGACACGCTCGTGCTGGGCTGCACGCACTACCCGTTTCTCAAGGGCGCGATCAGCTACGTGATGGGGCCGGAGGTCTCGCTGGTCTCGAGCGACACCGAGACGGCGAACGACGTCTACCGGCAGCTGGTGAGCCGCGATCTGCTCGCGGGGGCGGATGCGGCATCCACCCACGTCTATGAAGCCACCGGCGACTCCACCGACGATTTCGTCACCCTCGCCAACCGGCTCATGGGCCGCGAGGTGCACGACGTCCAGCTCGTCCGTACGGGCGCCATCGACCTGCCGCGCGCGGCATCCTGACCCATTCACCTCACACTGTGTCCCACTTGAGCCGCTTCCCGAGCGCCGGGTTGCTGCCCAAGTGGGACACGCACGACAGGAGCACACCCTCATGACCCTTCGACCAGCTCAGGACGGCGCCCTTCGACCAGCTAAGGACAGCGCCGACATCGTGCGCGCCGACGGCCGCGCCACCGGCGACCTGCGCCCCGTCACCATCGAGCGGGGCTGGAGCAGCCAGGCGGAGGGCTCCGCCCTGATCAGCTTCGGCGGCACGAGGGTGCTGTGCACCGCCTCGTTCACGAACGGTGTGCCCCGCTGGCTCGCGGGCAAGGGCAAGGGCTGGATCACGGCGGAATACGCGATGCTGCCGCGCGCGACGAACAGCCGCAACGACCGCGAGAGCGTCAAGGGCAGGATCGGCGGCCGCACGCACGAGATCTCGCGGCTCATCGGGCGCGCCCTGCGCGCGGTCGTCGACACCAAGGCGCTCGGCGAGAACACGATCGTGATCGACTGCGACGTGCTGCAGGCCGACGGCGGCACCCGCACGGCGGCCATCACGGGCGCGTACGTCGCCCTCGCCGATGCGATCGAGTGGGGCCGTGCCCACAAGTTCATCGGACAGAAGGCCACCCCGCTCATCGACTCCGTCGCCGCGGTGTCGGTCGGCATCATCGACGGCGAGCCCATGCTCGATCTCGCGTACGTCGAGGACGTGCGGGCCGAGACCGACATGAACGTCGTCGTCACCGGCCGCGGGCTGTTCGTCGAGGTGCAGGGCACGGCGGAGGGCGCGCCGTTCGACAAGCGCGAGCTCGATGCCCTCCTCGAACTCGGCGTCGCAGGCTGCGCCGAGCTGCGCGACCTTCAGACGGCGTCGCTCGCCGCCGGCTGATGGGCCGCATCGTCCTCGCCACGCACAACCCGCACAAGGTCGAGGAGTTCCAGGCGATCGTCGCGTCCGCGCGTCCCGACCTGGTCGTCGTCGGCTATGACGGCCCCGAACCCGTCGAGGACGGCGTGACGTTCGCCGAGAACGCGCTCATCAAGGCGCGCGCCGCGGCCGCGCACACGGGACTGCCCGCCCTTGCGGACGACTCTGGCATCGCGGTCGACGTGCTCGGGGGATCGCCGGGTGTTTTCTCCGCGTACTGGGCGGGGCACGCCAAGGATGCCGCGGCCAACGTCGCGCTGCTGCTCGACCAGCTCTCCGACGTCGCCGATCCGCACCGCACGGCGTCGTTCGTCTCCACGATCGCCCTCGTCGTGCCCGCGATCGACGGACGCGCCGGCGCGGAGCACGTCGTGGAGGGACGCTGGCCCGGGCGGCTCGCGACCGCGGTCTCGGGCGCCGGAGGATTCGGCTACGACCCGATCTTCGTGCCCGATGGCCAGCCCGCCGGCGCCGAGCGCACGGTCGGGGAGTGGTCGGCGGCCGAGAAGAATGCGGCATCCCACCGCGCCCGCGCGTTCGTGGAGCTGATCCCCCTGCTGGCGACCCTGTAGCACTCGGCCCTCTTCATCACCGTCGTGCACGCGCGGAACCGACTCTCTCGGCGCTGCGGTGAGAATCGGACTCATTCCCGACTGCGCGAATCGGCCCATCGCGGGCGGGTCGCGGCCCTAGCCTTGGTGCATGCACGATCACTCGCCCGGCAACGACGGGATCCGCGGGGCCAGCAACCGCAGGCTCCTCGCGATCTCGCTCGCCATCACGAGCGTCGTCATGCTCGTGCAGGTCGTCGGGGCGGTGCTCAGCGGATCGCTCGCGCTGCTCGCCGACGCCGCGCACATGCTGACCGATGTCGCTGCCCTGATCATCGCGCTGATCGCGAGCGCGGTCGCCGCGCGACCCGCGAACGAGCGCAGCACGTTCGGTTATCGGCGGGCCGAGGTCTTCGGGGCGCTCGCCAACGGCGTCATCCTGATCGTGCTGTCGGTCGGCGTGGCGTGGGAGGCCGTCCGGCGCCTGATCGAACCGGGCGAGACCGAGGTCGCCGGCGGGCTCAT
This sequence comes from Microbacterium sp., assembly GCF_035554235.1. Lineage (GTDB taxonomy): Bacteria > Actinomycetota > Actinomycetes > Actinomycetales > Microbacteriaceae > Microbacterium. The sequence continues at coordinate 6,967 of NZ_DATMIO010000011.1, forward strand.
GCTCGTCGTCGCGACGGTCGGTCTCGTCGCGAACGGCGTCGCCATGTGGCTGCTGAGCCGGGCGCAGCGCGGCAGCATCAACGTGCGCGGCGCCTATCTCGAGGTGATGGGCGACTTGATCGGGTCGGCGGCCGTGATCGTCGCCGCGATCGTCATCGTGACGACGGGGTGGATGCCGGCCGACACGATCGCTTCGCTCTTCATCGCGGCGATGATCGTGCCCCGGGCCATCGGCCTGCTGCGCGAGGTCACGTCGGTGCTCTCCGAGGCGGCGCCGAAGGGCACGCAGGTCGCCGACATCCGCGACCACCTGCTCGGCGCGCCCGGCGTGCGCGACGTGCACGACGTGCATGTGTGGCAGCTGACCCGAGGTGCCCCCGTGTTCTCGGCGCACGTGGTGGTCGATGACGAGGTGCTGCGCGGCGAACGGGCGGGGCTGCTGCTCACGGAGCTGCAGGGATGCCTCGCGGAACACTTCGACGTCGACCACTCGACGATCCAGCTCGAGCCCGCGGGACATTCCGACCGCGACGGGGCGCTGCACGCGTAGCCCCGCACGCTTCTTCCTCGCGCGGCCGACCACGCCCACTCAGGGCTCTCGGACGACCTCGTCGGGGCTCTTGTCGGGTCGCAGGCCACGCCACCGCGCTTGGCGGAGGATTCCCCCCGGGGTCCACTCCGCGAACTCGACCTCTCCGACGACGTCGGGCCGCACCCAGAGGGCGTCGGACGCATCGGCGGCAGGCACGCCGACGAACGGGTTCTCGTCGGTGCGGAGCGGCAGCAGGGTCTTCTCGAGCCGGGCGATCACCGACTCGCTGAAGCCCGATCCGACGCGGCCCGCGTACTCGAGTCCGTCCTCGCCGGGTACCCCGACGAGCAGCGAGCCGATCGTGCCGCTGCGGCCCCCTCTGCCGGGACGGATGCCGCCGATGACGACCTCCTGGGTGTGGGTCAGCTTGAGCTTGAGCCATTCTTCGGTGCGTGCGCCGCGGCGATAGGCGGATCCGGGGTGTTTGACGACGATGCCCTCGAGCCCGAACTCGCGACTCGCCGCGAGGGTCGCATCTATGTCATCGAACACGGGCGGCGCCGCGATCGATGTCCCCGCGTCGGCGGCGATGCGCTCGAGCAGGGCGCGGCGCTCCACGAGGGGAAGCGTCGCGACATCCTCCCCATCGAGTTCGAGGATGTCGAACAGGTAGTACTTGACGGGGATGCGCGCCGATTCGCGTTCGATCTCGCGCGGCTTCGTGAGGTTCATCCGCGACTGCAGGCGGGAGAAGCTCGGTCGTCCCCGGGCGTCGAGGGCGACGAGTTCGCCGTCGACGACGGCGGATGCCGCGCCCAAGCGCACCGCATCGGCCGAGGTCAGTTCGGGGTACCGGGCGGTCACATCGGTGCCGCTGCGGGCGACGAGACGGAGCCGGCCGCCCTCCCAGACGCCGAGCGCGCGGATCCCGTCCCATTTGAATTCGACCCATGGGTTCTCGCCGTGCTCGGCCCAGCGCGCGGAGGCCTCCCGGGCGAGGCCCGGCGTGGAGTGCGTGGCGAGCATCGCGTTCAGCCGCCCGGTGGTGCCCTCCTTCGGCTGCCGCGGGCGCTCCGGCGCGGGCGCTTCGGCGTGGCGGGCCGGCGCAGGCGCGTCGGCCTGCTCGGTGGGAACGACCGGCTCGCCCTCCGCCTGCGGCCGGCCTTCGGCATCCGTCTTCATCCGATGCATGAGCCACGTCGACTTCTCGCCCGTGCCGTCGGTGCGGATAAGTGCGAGCCGCACGCGTCCGAGCGGGCCGCCCGGGCGGCCTTCGACGGTGAGGATGACTTCGTCGTCGCGCCACTTCTCCAGGTCGTACCGACCGTCGTCCCAGATCGTTACGGAGCCGGCGCCGTACTCGCCGCGGGGAATCGTGCCCTCGAAGCTGCCGTATTCGAGCGGGTGGTCTTCGGTCATCACCGCGAGGTTGTTGCGGCCGGTCGTCGAGGGCACCCCCTTCGGCACGGCCCAGCTGACGAAGACGCCGTCGTGCTCGAGGCGGAAGTCCCAGTGCAGGCGGGTCGCGTGGTGCTCCTGGATGACGAACCGCGGCTTCTCGCCGGCGACCGTGGTCGCGCCGAGGGCGTTGCTCGGCACGGGTTCGGGCGTGCGGCCCGCGGTGCGCTTGGCGATGTAGGTGCGGAGCGGCCCTTCGTCGGACTCCCGGCCGCCCGCATGAAAGCCGAGCGCCGCCATCGGGTCGCCGGTGGCCTCGGCCCTTTCGAGCACTTCGGCGAAGTCGAGGTGGCGCAGATCGGGGTCATCTAGCTCGGCCCATGTGCGAGGAGCGGCCACCATGGGGTGCGGACGGCCGCGCAGCGAGTACGGAGCGATCGTGGTCTTCGAGCCGTTGTTCTGGCTCCAATCGATGAACACCTTGCCCGGCCGTTCGACCTTCGCCATGTTGCTGACGACGAGGTCGGCATGGTCTGCTTCGATCGCGCGGGCGAGTTCCTTCGCGAAGGCGGTGATCTGATCGCTGGTCTGGTCGCCGGGGAGCGCCGCGTAGAGATGGATGCCTTTGCTGCCGCTCGTGAGAGGCATCGGTTCGAGCCCGATCCCGGCGAGGATGTCGCGGGCCCAGCGGGCGACTTCGGCGCACTCCGCCAACCCGACGCCCGGGCCGGGGTCGAGATCCAGCACTATCCGGTCGGGGTTGCCTCGGCCGCCGTCGGGCGCGAAGCGCCACTGCGGCACGTGAATCTCCAGGCTCGCGACCTGCGCCAGGTAGGCCAGGGTCGGCACATCCTCGATGAGCGGATAGTCCTTCGCGCCGGTCGAGTGGTCGATCGGCCGGCGGGGGATCCAGCTCGGAGCGCCG
>NZ_DATMIO010000012.1:0-19673 GCF_035554235.1 Microbacterium sp.
GTGCAGACCAGGCCGCGCGGCGTGGAGATCAACGGCCCGATCGGGTTCAGCAAGAGCCACCCGTTCCTCGAGCACTTCCGCTCCCTCAACGACCTGCTCACGCGCACCACCGGTGCCGCGCCGAAGTTCACCATCCCCGCGCCCACCGTGCTCGATTTCCGCCTCGAGCCCGCGCACATCGACTCCGAGACCTACTCCGGTCGCGACGCGATCCTCGACGACCTCGTCCTGGCATACCGCGATGCCGTCGCCGCGTTCTACGACGCCGGCGCCCGCTACCTCCAGTTCGACGACACCGCATGGGCGTACCTCTGTTCCGAGGTCGAGCTGGCCAAGGCCCGCGAGCGCGGCATCGAGACCGACGGCATCGCCGAGCGGTACGGATCGCTGCTCAACCGCATCCTCGAGGGCAAGCCCGACGATCTGGTCGTGACGACCCACGTCTGCCGGGGCAACTTCCGCTCGACCTGGATCTCATCCGGGGGCTACGAGCCGGTCGCCGAGCAGCTGCTCGGGGTCGTGAACTACGACGGCTACTTCCTCGAGTACGACAGCGACCGCGCCGGAGGGTTCGAACCCCTGCGCTTCCTTCCCGAGGGTGACAAGACCGTCGTGCTCGGGCTCATCACGACCAAGAGCGGTGAGCTCGAGAACATCGAAGCGACGAAGAAGCGCATCGACGAGGCATCCGCGTTCGCGCCCCTCGAGCAGCTCGCGCTCAGCCCGCAGTGCGGCTTCGCCTCGACCGAGGAGGGCAACGAGCTCACCGAGGACGAGCAGTGGGCGAAGATCCGCGAGGTCGTCGCCATCGCGGACGACGTCTGGCGCTGAGCCTCGCCCTCTCCCGCCTCTCCCCCTCCCTCTCCCCCTCCCTCTCCCTCTCCCGCCTCTCCCTCTCCCGCGCACGAACTTCGGAGAATGTCGCGAAGTTCGGATCATTCGAGGCGATTCGGCCGATCGAGGCGCAATTCTCCGAAGCTGATGCAGGTGGATGCAGCGGATCCGGGCGGATGCCGCGGGTCGGGGCGCTTCGTCTCGCGTCGCGGTTCCTGAGCGAGCGAAGCGAGACGAAGGGCGCTCAGCGACCGAGCTCAGCGACCGGGTGGGTCAGGGCTGCGGCGGCATGTCGACCACGGGTGTGCCGTGGGTGTGGAACGTCTCGATCGTCTTCATGCCCCACGCCTGGCCCTTCTTGCGCTCCTCCTGGCTCCACTCCACGACCGGCTGGTCGGGGTCGAGCAGGAGGCGGGCGCCGGCGTTGGCGAACTCGATGCGGTTGCCGCCGGGCTCGTAGACGTATAGGAAGAACGTCTGGTTGATGGCGTGCTTGTGCGGACCGGACTCGATGTGGATGCCGTTCTCGAGGAAGATGTCGGCCGCCTTCAGGATGTCTTCCCGGGTGTCGGGCGCGAAGGCGATGTGGTGCAGGCGGTTGCCGTGCTTCGTCCAGTCGTCGGAGTAGACCACGTCGTAGGACTTCAGGCTGAAGTGGAACCACCACGCAGCGAAGCGTCCGTCGTCGTTGCGGATTCGCTCGCTCTCCCGGCCGCCGAGCGCCTCCGCGACGAACCGGCCGTTGGCCTCGACATCCTTCGCGAGGTAGTTGATGTGATCCAGACGCCGCGCGTTGACGCCCCGGCCCGGGAACGCGGATGCCTGGTTCTTGAGCGCGGGCTTGTCGTCGGTCGCGACGTACCGCTCGCTCTCGTAGTAGATGCCCATCGAGTGACCATCGGGGTCACGGAACATGTACGTGGGCCCGGTTCCCACCTCGCCGTCCACCCAGCCCTCGCCGAGGCCGGTGCCCTCGATCGCCTCCACCCGCCGCGCGAGCGCCTCGGCGCTCGTCGTGCGAAAGGTCGTGCGCCCCACGCCCGCGGCATCCGACGCCGTCAGCTTGATCGTGTAGAGCTCGTACTCGTCCCACGTGCGGAGGAACACCGAGCGCTCGTGCTCGGCGACGACACGCATCGCGAGCAGGTCGCGGAAGAACCACAGGCTCTCGTCGAAGGACGGCGTGAGCAGTTCGACGCTGCCGATGTGCGCGGTGTCGAACGAAGTGAAGTCGGTCATGACGTCCTCTCTGACGGGGCGGGAGACGAGGTTTACAGGCGGGGGCGCGGGAACACCACGCCGTCGAAGAGCTTGCGGGCGGTGCGGAGGGCTGCGGAGCGGGTGACCGTCCATTCGTCACCGGATGCCTGCACCGAGACGTCCACGTCGAAATGGCCGGTCGGGTGCTCGATCACGAACGGCTCGCCCGGCGCCGGAAGGGTCACGAGGTCGTGCCCCACGCCGCCCTCGGGGATGAGCCCGGCCGCGACGGTGAGCGCCCCGAGCACGCCGATGGACGTGTGCACGCGGACGGGGAGGAAGCTGCGCGTCGAGACCGCGCCGCCGTGGGATGCCGCCGATACCAGCACGAGCTTGGGCACCGTCGTCGCGGAGACATCGCCCATGCCCATGAGCGACGCGGCCCCGCGACGGATGGCCGCGAGCCTCTCTGTGAGGCCGGCGTCCGCCTCGAGCTCGGCGGGGGTTTCCGTACCCGCGACGCCGAGGTCGGCGGCGCGCATGAGCACCGTCGGCATTCCGTTGTCGACGCACGTCACGCGCACGCCCTCGACCTCGTCGGCAACCCGTCCCGTGGGGAACAGGGCGCCGGTGGACGAGCCGGCCGTACCTTCGAAGTCGAGCGAAATCGCGCCGGCCGTGCCCGGGACGCCGTCGATCGCCAGGTCGCCGTCGTAGTCGACCGCTCCCCCCGGCGTCGCGAACGTGGCGGTCGCGATCGATTTCGTGTTGACCATGCGGATCCGCACGCTCGTGCGCTCGCCCTGGGCCGGAACGAGGCCGCGCTCGAGGGCGAAGGGACCGACGCCGGCGAGGATGTTGCCGCAGTTCTGCCTGTCGGTGACGAAGGCCTCGTCGACCCCGAGCTGGAGGAAGAGGTAGTCGACATCGGTGTCGCCGCCCTCCGATCGCGAGATCACCGCGACCTTGCTCGTCAGCGGGTGCGCGCCGCCGAGCCCGTCGATCTGCCGAGGATCGGGCGTTCCCATGATGCGCAGGAGCAGCGCGTCGCGCTCGGCCGCATCGGCGGGAAGATCCTCGGCGAGGAAGTACGCGCCCTTCGACGTTCCGCCGCGCATCAGAAGGCAGCGGATGCCGTCAGCCTCGCCCATGACCGGCCTCGTATTCCATCTGCGTCATATACGTCACGCCCAGATCTCTCAGCACCGGGCGCAGCTCGTTGCGGTCAAGACTGAGCTCGCCCTGCCGATAGGCGGCGCGGGAGGCCGCTTCCCTCTCGGCCCGTGCGTCGGCGGCGGCGAGCGTCTGCTCGGCGTTCGCCCGCGGAACGCAGAGCACGCCGTCGTCGTCGGCGACGATGATGTCGCCCGGTCGGACGGACACCCCGCCGACGACGATCGGCACGTTCACCGAACCCGGGGTGTCCTTCACCGTGCCCTGCGCGCTGACCGCGCCTGACCAGACCGGAAACCCCATGGCGCGCAGGTCTGCGACATCTCGGACGCCTCCGGTCGTGACGAGTCCGCGCACGCCGCGCCGCTGGAGGGCGGTCGCGAAGAGCTCGCCGAACGAACCGTCGAGCGAAGGGGAAACCGTCGTGACGACGAGGATGTCGCCGTCGCGGCACTGCTCGACCGCCGCGTGGATCATGAGGTTATCGCCCGGCCAGCACAGGGCGGTCACAGCCGCGCCCGCGATTCGTGCCCCGACCTGACGAGGGTGAAGGGCCGTGCCGGCCAGGCCCCGGCGACCCATCGCCTCGTGCACGGTCGCGACCCCGTGGGCACCGAGCGCGGCCGTGGTCGCGGCATCCGCCCTCGTGATGTCGGTGACGACGACGTTGTTCCGGCTCATTCGAGCACATCCGTCACCTGCGGGTAGTAGCGCATGTACGCCTCGCCCAGCGTCTCGTGCGGCAGGCCGAGGTTGGGCCCCGCGTTGCGCTTGACCTGCACGCCCCGGCGGATCGCGAGCTGCGTGTAGTACTCCCACATGTGCTTCTGCGCGGGAAGGCATTCCATCGCCTTGCGCTTCAACGGAAAGGCGGCGGTGACATCGAGCAGGACGTTCGGCTTGAAGTCGCTCTGCTCGGGCTGGTGCGGCTCGAAGAAGAACACCGGCGGGGCGCCGATGATCTCGTCCTTCGTCGGGAAGGAGCCGTCGGAATTCGCGACGCCTATCGCCTGCGCCAGCACGCGCGCCTGCAGCGCCATGCGCGCGGCGGCGGCGTGATCGCCGTTGTAGGGGTCGGACAGGGGATGCGTCAGCACGACCGTCGGCTGCGCGCGGCGATACACGTCCACGAGCTTCTGAATCGCCTCCGGAGCCTCGATGAGCGGGTAGTCGCCGAGGTCGAGGAACTCCACCTCGGCGCCGAGGGCCGCCGCGGCATCCTCTGCCTCGGCGCGGCGGATCGCCTTGATCTCATCGAGCGGTTTTCCCTGCAGCCACTGACTGGCCGACTCCCCGCGCTCGCCATACGAGAGGCACACGACCACGGCGCGCTCCCCGCGCATGGTGGCGGCCGCGATCGCCCCTCCGGCGCGCCAGACGAAGTCTCCGGCGTGGGCGCTGACGACGAGCAGCGTGGGCGTGGACTCGGCCATGGGGGCTCCGATCTGCGGGGCGGTTCGCGAACGGGGGCGCTGGCGGCCGGGTCGAACGTCGGAAGCCGCCCGCGAAGGAAAGCGAACCACACCCTGGTGCAATGGTCAAGATTCTGTCTACAATCTTGGCGACGAAACGAATCCGGATGCTGGCAGGCCTGCGCGTCGGATCCGACCAAGACGAGGGAGTCCGCATGTCGAATGCACCATCGAGCCCGGCCACGCGGCAATCCCTCCAGGATGCGATCGACCGCGCCGGCTCTCCGGTGCAGCTGCTCCGAGACGCGCAAGCCCGCCCGACCGTCTTTCCCGTCGCCGCCGAGTTCAGCAACTGGCGCTCCGAGCAGCACGCCTGGCGGGACTCCTGCGCGCTGCTCGACCAGTCGCACCACATGACCGACCTCTTTCTGCGCGGACCCGACGCCGGCGCGCTCCTCGAGCACCTCGCGGTCAACAGCTTCGCGAACTTCCCCATCGACCGAGCGAAGCAGTTCGTGGCGGTGAACGACGACGGTCACCTCATCGGCGACGCGATCCTCGCCCACATCGACGACGACTATTACGACCTGGTCGGCCACCAGATGGTGATCGACTGGGCGCAGTTCCATGCCGAGACCGGCGATTGGGATGTCGAGATCACCCGCGACGGCAACTCGATCGTGCGGCCCGGTGCGCCCGCGCTCTTCCGCTACGAGCTGCAGGGCCCCGCGGCATTGCCGATCATGGAGCGGCTCATCGGGGGCGAGGTGCCTCGCATCGGGTTCTTCCATATGGCGCGATTCACAATCGCCGGGCTGCAGGTGCGCGGCATCCGCCACGGCATGGCCGGTCAGCCGGGCTTCGAGCTCTTCGGCGCGTTCGGCGACGGCGAGCGCGTGCTCGAGGCGATCCTCGAGGCCGGCGCGGACCACGGCCTGGTGCGCGTGGGCGCAAAGGGATACTCCACCGCCAACCTCGAGTCCGGCTGGGTGCCCTCTCCGCTCCCCGCCATCTTCTCGGGCGAGGCCACGGCGGACTACCGCCGCTGGCTGCCCGCCACGAGCGCCGGATCCCTGGGCGGCAGCTTCGCCTCCGACCGCATCGAGGACTACTACCTCACCCCGTGGGACCTCGACTACGGGCGCACGATCGCTTTCGACCACGACTTCGTGGGCCGCGACGCGCTCGAGCGGCTCGCGGAGGGTGCGCACCGGCGCAAGGTGACCCTCGAGTGGAACGCCGACGATGTCCGCGGCGTCTGGGGCTCCCTGCTGGAGGACGGACTCCCCGCCAAATACATGGAGATGCCGAAGTCCCGCTACGCGCTGTACCAGGTCGACCGCGTCCGGATCGGCGATGCCACCGTCGGGCAGTCGTTCGACTGCGGCTACATCGCGAACGAGCAGGCATACGTGTCGCTAGCGACGCTCGGCGCCGAACACGCCGAGGTCGGCACCGAGGTGACGGTGACCTGGGGCGAGCAGCCGAACTCGCGAAAGCCGCAGGTCGAGCCGCACCGACAGGTGGATGTGCGGGCGACCGTCGCCCCCTGGCCGTACGTGCGCGAGGCGCGCGAGCAGTACCGCAAGTCGTGACCCGACCACCCCCGATCGAGCACGACCGATAAGGAAGAAGGCGAAGACATGGCAGGGAATCTGCAGGAGCTGCTCGACGAGAAGGGCGACACCGTCGGGATGCTGCGCGACTCGCAGCTCGGAACGTACATCTATCCCGTGGTGCCGGCGGAGTTCACGAACTGGCGTCGCGAGCAGAAGGCGTGGCGGGAGACGGCCGTGCTTTTCGACCAGTCCCACCACATGGTGAATTTCTTCATGTCGGGCCCGGGCGCGCTGCGGCTGATCTCCGACACCGGCATCAACAGCTTCGCGAACTTCCCCGTCGACACGGCGAAGCAGTTCGTGCCGACGGCCTCGAACGGCGGCGTCATCGGCGACGGCATCCTGTTCCACGAAGCACAAGAGGACTACGTCTACGTCGGGCGCGCGCCGGCGGCGAACTGGCTGCAGTTCCACGCCGAAACCGGCGGGTACGACGTCGAGGTACGGTACGACGACCGCTCCCCCTCGCGTCCGTACGGCGCGGCGGTGCAGCGCCAGTACTACCGCTTCCAGATCCAGGGGCCCAACGCGTGGCAGATCATCGAGAAGTTCGCGGGGGGACCGGTCGAGCAGGTGAAGTTCTTCCATATGGGCCACCTCGAGGTCGGCGGAGCGCGGGTGCGAACCCTGCGGCACGGCATGGCGGGCGCCCCGGGCCTGGAGATCTGGGGTCCGTATCAAGATCACGGCCGCATCCGCGACGCGGTGCTCGCGGCCGGCGCCGAATTCGGCCTCGAGCCGTGCGGTTCGCGCGCCTACTCGTCGAACACGCTGGAGTCGGGCTGGATCCCCTCGCCCCTTCCCGCGATCTACTCGGGCGCCGAGGAGCGGGCGTACCGGGAATGGCTGCCCGCGGACAGCTACGAGGCGATCAATGCCCTCGCCGGTTCGTTCGTCTCGAGCGACATCGAGGACTACTACCTGAATCCGTGGGAGCTCGGCTACGGCTCGTTCGTCCGGTTCGATCACGACTTCATCGGCCGCGAGGCCTTGGAGCGGGTCGACCGCGAGAGCCAGCGCAAGAAGGTGACCCTGGCGTGGAACGACGAAGACCTTGCGAGGATCCTCGCCTCCCCCATCGACCGCGACGGGCCCGGCTACCAGTTCTTCGACCTCCCGAATGCGAACTACGGCTCGTCGAACTACGACTCCGTGGTCGATGCCGACGGCGACGTAGTGGGGCTGTCGCTGTTCACGGGCATCACCGCGAACGAGCGCCGTGGGCTCTCGCTCGCGACGGTCGACGCCGACGTGCCGATCGGCACCGAGGTGCGAGTCGTCTGGGGCGAGCCCGGGGGCGGCTCGAAGAAGACGACGGTGGAGCCGCACGAGCAGATCGCCGCCCGGGCAATCGTCAGCCCTGCGCCCTATGCCGAGACCGCCCGCACCGAGTACCACGGGGGCTGGCGCTCGGGGAGCAAGGGCTGAGCCGCCCGGCTACGCGTCGCGCTCGCCGTTGATCCGCTCGAACCAGCTGAGCGTGGCGCGCGTCATATCGGCGGGCCGGCCGGTCGCTTCGATGACGCCGAGCGCGTCGCGCACCTCCTGCTCACGACGCACGGCGTGCTGGTACGTGCCCTGGACGAGCCGGTCGACGAGGTCGCGGCCGTCCGGTCCGAGTTCCCCCGCCATCTGGTCGAGGAGCCACTGCTCGGCCCCGATCGCGCGCGCGGCGCCGACGCCCTCGATCATGAGCGCGGCGAGGCCCTTCATGAAGACGCTCCGAAGCAGCTTGAGCCGAGCGGCCTCGCCCGCCGCAGCGTCGAGGACGACGATCGGGACCCCGAGAGGTCGGAGCTGGTCGGCGAGCGCAGGGGCTCCCGCCCCGCTCGCCAGGAGCCCGGTGCGAATCCCGATTCGCTGCACCGGCGCGAGCACGGCGACATCGGCCATCGCAACCCCCATCCGCGCGGCCTCGGTCGCGATCTCGCCCTTCACCTGGGGAGAGGCGGTGTTGAGGTCGGCGTACACCGCGCCCCGGCCGGCGAACGGCAGCGCCTGGGCGGCGACAGCGGAGGCGGAGGCGCCGCCGACGAGGCTCAGCACGACGTCGGCGCCGTGCAGCGCCTCCTGCAGCGTGGTGAGCTGGCGGAGGTCGGGGTCGCCGAGCCTGCGGTGCTCGTCGTAGCCGCACACGTGCGCACCCGCCGCGAGCAGGCCGCGGGCGTACACCCGCCCGGCCTCGCCGAGGCCGAGGATCGCGATCGTCGTCATGGCGCCATTCACCCTAGACGACCTCGTCGCCGCGAGCACCCGCGCCGGGCGGCCGCGACGTCAGCGCACCGGCCGTCGCGCGGTACTCCTGCGAACGCACGGACGTCGTCGTCAGAGTAACTCCCCGGCCGTCGCGGGGACCCTCGTCCCTCCGGGGGAGAAGGTGCTCATGTTCCTCGGCGCGGCGAATCGCGACCCCCGGCGGTGGGCGAATCCCGACCGCTTCGATCTGTCGAGGGACCCCTCCGGCCACGTGGCGTTCGGGATGGGGCTGCACCAGTGCGTGGGTCAGCACATCGCCCGCTGCGAAGCGACGGCGGTGCTGGGCGCGCTGCTCGACCGCGGCGCTTCGATCGAGCTGACGGCACCGCCGCACCGCCACCTGAACAACACCCTGCGCGGCTGGGAGAGCATGCCCGTGCGGGTTGCACTCGCGGCCGAGATGACGGTTGAATAAAGATCGACTCGTTCACGCCAAAATCGTTGACAATCTGCCCGCGCGTCCGTACCGTCCCATCACAGGGATGCACGCGAACCCACGCGGTGCAGACGCGCATCTCGGTCGGCAAAGAGGCACGACGCGGAAAGGCAGGCGATGGCCGCACGATTAACCCTGCAGCAGGTCAACCTCCGCTTCGGCGGAGTGAAGGTGCTGGAAGACGTCGGGTTCGAGGTCGAGCCGGGCGAGGTCTTCGGCCTGGTCGGCCCGAACGGCGCCGGCAAGACCTCGCTCTTCAACTGCATCAGCGGGCACTACCGCCCCTCCTCGGGCACGATCCGCATCGATGACGAGGATGTGCTGTCGAAGGCCCCGTGGCGCCTCTCGCGCATCGGCCTCGCCCGCACCTTCCAGCATCCGGCCCTCCAGCTGCACGCGACCGTGCTCGAGAACGTGATGCTCGGGGCCCATCCCCGCCTCCGCCGCGGACCGATCGCGTGGTCGCTGCGCATTCCCCCGACCGGCAAGGACGAGCGCACCCTCCGCGCCGAGGCGCTCGAACTGCTCGATCGCTTCGGGCTCGGGTGGGCAGCATCGCGCACACCCGACGAGATGTCGCACGGACTGCACAAGGGCATCGAGCTGTGCCGCGCCATGCTCCTGCGCCCGCGCCTCCTGCTGCTGGACGAGCCCGCAGCGGGCCTCCCCCACGCCGAGGTCGACGGCTTCATCGAGCAGGTGCGGCGGATGCGCGCCGACTTCGACGTCACGATCGTGATCGTCGAACACCACATGGGGCTGATCTCCGCCCTCACCGATCGCGTCGTCGTGCTCGACCACGGCCGCAAGCTCATGGAGGGCACCGCCGCACAGGCGCAGGCCGACGCGCGCGTGATCGAGGCGTACATCGGAAAGGATGCGGCCAGTGACGCTGCTTGAGCTGACCGAGGTGACCGCGTTCTACGGGCCCGTCCAGGTGCTCGACACGGTCTCCCTCAGCGTGCCGGACGGCGGCGCCGTCGGCATCCTCGGCGCCAACGGCGCGGGAAAGACCACGACGCTTCGCGCGATCAGCGGGTCGGTCCGCTCGGGCGGGCGCATCACCTTCGACGGACAGAGCCTGCACGGGCTCCGCCCCGAGCAGGTCGCGGCGCGCGGCATCGCGCACGTGCCGGAAGGCCGGGGGACGCTCGGGCAGCTGACGGTGCGCGAGAACCTGCGGGTAGGCGCCTACCGCCGCAAAGACAAGGGCGTCGCCGCCGATGTCGACTACTGCCTCGACCTGTTCCCGCAGCTCAAGGAGCGCATCACATCCACCGCCTCCACGCTCTCCGGCGGCGAGCAGCAGATGCTCGCCATCGCCCGCGCGGTCATGGCCAAGCCGCGCCTGCTGATGCTCGACGAGGCATCCCTCGGGCTCGCCCCCAGCACGGGCAAGTCGGTGTACGAGGCGATCCGTCGCCTGCGGCTGGACTCCGGGATCGCGATGCTCGTCGTCGAGCAGAACGCCAACCTCGCCTTCACGCTCGTCGACACCGCCACCGTGCTCGAGACCGGCCGCAACGTGCTCACGGGGACCTCCGCCGAACTCAAGGGCATGGACGAGATCCGCCGCGCCTACCTGGGGGGCTGACCATGGGCACCTTCATCCAGCTCGTCGTCGACGGCCTTTCGATCGGTTCGATCTACGCGGCCCTCGCCCTCGCCATCGTGCTCGTGAACCAGGCGACCGGCCTCATCAACTTCGCCCAGGGCGGCATGGCCGTGCTCTCGGCCTACATCGCGTTCGCGTTCACGCAGCTCGGCGCGCCCGTGCTGCTTGCCATCGTCATCTCGATCGTCGTGTCGTTCGTCTACGGCGGACTGATAGAGCGGTTCCTGATCCGGCGATTCGAGGGTGGCGACGCCGATACGGCGGTCGTCGTCACGATCGGCCTGCTCACCCTCATCACCGGCGTCTGCGGCTGGATCTGGGGCTTCAACAACCGCCAGTTCCCGTCGCTGTTCCCCCTCGACACCGTGAACGTCGCCGGGGCGGTCGTCAGCATCCGATCGCTCGGAACCTTCTTCGCGATCGTGGCCATCATGCTGGTGCTGCAGCTGCTCTTTCGCGGCACGAAGCTCGGCCTGGCGCTGCGGGCGGTGGCGGTGAACCCGAACTCGGCGGCGCTCTCCGGCCTCCCGGTCGGGCGCCTCCTCATGATCGGCTGGGGGCTCGCCGCTGCGCTGGGCGCCGTCGCCGGCTCGCTCGTGGCCCCCCAGCTCACCCTGACGCCGGGCATGCTCGACACCGCGCTCGTCTACGCCCTCGCCGCCGTCATCATCGGCGGCCTGAACAGCCCGATCGGGGCCGTGCTCGCTGCCTGGGCGATCGGGGTGCTCGAGAACCTCGCCGCCGTCTACGTGCCGCTGATCGGCTACGACCTCAAGATCGCGGTGCCGTTCATCATCGTGTTCGTCGTCCTCTTCCTCCGACCGCAGGGCCTGTTCGGCCGGAAAGTCGTGGTGCGCGTCTGATGTCCTCGCTCTCGCGTCTGCTGCGCACCCCGTGGGTGCAGGTCGTGCTGTTCGCCGTGATCGCCGTGCTGCTCGTCATGGCACCCCTCGTCCTTCCGGTGTTCGGCAACCAGACCCTTATCCGGATCGGCGTCTACGCCGTCGCCGTGCTCGGCCTCAACATCGTCATGGGCTACGCGGGACAGGTCTCGCTGGGCCAGATCTTCTTCGTCGGACTCGGCGCGTACGTCACCGCGTACGGCGTCAACGCCGGCTGGAACATCACCATCGTGTTCGTGCTCGCGTGCCTCGTCCCCGGCCTCGCCGGCCTGATCGTGGCCCTCGCCGCGGCGCGTCTCGGCGGGCTGGCGATCGCGATGGTCACGATCGCCCTGCCCATCGTGGGGCTTCCCCTGGCCAAGCGACTGGACGAGCTCACCGGCGGATCTCAGGGCACCTCCGCCCGGTTCTCCGGCGCCCCCGACTGGAGCGGCCTCGACGACGACCAGTGGCAGTACTACATCGTGGCCGCCATCACGGTCGCGGCGTTCCTCCTCGCCCGCAACCTCGTGCGCGGCAAGTTCGGTCGGGCCCTCGTGATCGTGAAGGACAACGAGGCGGTCGCCACGTCGATGGGCATCTCGCCCTATCGCTACAAAGTGCTCGCGTTCACGATCGCGTCGCTCTACGGCGGTGCCAGCGGCTTCCTCTACATGGTGGCGGTGCAGTACACCTCGCCCGAGACCATGAACTTCGGGCACTCCATCAGCCTCGTCGCCGCCATGGTGATCGGCGGCGCGGCCAGCATCGCGGGCTCTCTCATCGGCGGCGCGTATTACGTGCTCGTGCCGCAGTTCACCAACACGATCGATGCAAGCCTGACCCTCGTCATCCAGGGGATCATCCTGCTCGCGGTGCTCTTCCTCCTCCCCGGCGGGCTCGTCTCGCTCCCCCGTGCCATCCGCCGGCTCGTCCGCCGCGGACGCGGCGGCGCTCGCACGGGACCGCCACCGACGACGGGGTCGACCCCGCAAACCACTCCACCGCCTCCCGCAGAGGCCGCGGTGGAGGGACCCGAGAACACAGAGAGGCAAGGTCAATCATGAACATTGGAAAGCGGAGTCGGGGTGCCATCGGAGCCGTAGCCATGGCATCCGTCCTCGCCCTCGCCATATCCGGCTGCGCGCGCGGCGGCGGCGACACCGACGGCGGCGATGGTGCCGCAGAGGCGAGCCCGGGCATCACCGACACGAGTATCACGCTGGGCATCACGAGCCCCCTCTCCGGCCCCACGGCGGGCCCGGGCAACTGCACGGTCGACGGCGCCCTGGCGTACTTCGGTGCGAAGAACGACGCGGGTGGCATCGAGTTCGGCGACGGCAAGACCAGGACGGTCGAGATCAAGTCGTACGACGACACGTACGACCCGCAGAAGGCCCTGGCGAACTTCCAGCAGATGGTCGCCGACGGTGTCTTCGCGGCCGGCATCGGTCTCGGAACGCCCACCAACCGGGCCTGGCGCGAGGCAGCGATCGACGAGGGAGTGCCACAGGTGCTCGTGATGACCGGCGACCCGCTCTTCAGCGACCGGTCGGAGAGCCCGATGCAGATCGGACTCGTGCCGATCTACCAGCAGGAGGGCGCGGCGTTCGGTGAGCTGCTCGCCGCATCCAGCGACGACCACAAGGTCGCCATCCTGTCGCAGAACGACGATTACGGCGATGGTTACGTGGAGGGCTTCAAAGAGGCGATCGCGGATGCCGAGAACATCGAGATCGTCGGCGAGCTGACCTACGAGGCCACCGACACGAGCGTCGACGCTCAGCTGACCGAGCTGGCGGCAACCGGTGCCGACGTGTTCTTCAACGCGATGTCGATCACCCCGCTCGTGATCTCGTCGCTGCAGAAGACGCAGCAGGTGGGCTGGCTTCCGAGCTGGTTCCTGCCGTCGAACACCTCGAGCCCGACGGCGATCCTCGAGCCCGGCGGCGGCGCCGCGTTCCCCGGCATCTACTCGGTGTCGTTCTCCCAGTCGGCGGCCGCACCGCCGTTCCAGGAGAGCGAAGAGGGCAAGGCCTTCCTCGCGGCCATCGACCAGTACACGGATCAGGACGGCGTGCCTGCCTTCCCGCACTGCGTCTGGAGCTGGATCGCGGCGGCGACGCTCGAGCAGGCCTTCGCGAAGATGGAGGAACCGACCCGCGAGAGCTTCATGGAGGCCCTGATGAGCATCCAGGGCTTCGAGGCGCCGTTCATGCTCGAGGGCTCCGTCATCGACACCACGGTCGACGGCAAGCCGGCGGTGTCGGACGTGCAGGTGCAGAAGTACAACGGCAAGGGCTACGCGACGGCCGAGCAGTTCGGCTGAGCTCACGCGAGCGCGGAAGGCCCGGCCGACGACTCGGCCGGGCTTTTCGTCTCTGCGGGGGGTTCAGTCCATGCCGCGGAGCACGTGGACGATGCCCTCGAGGTGGGCGCGCGTCGCCGCCTCTGCCGCCTCGGGATCGCGCGCGATCATCGCGTCGATGATCGCGATGTGCTCGGGCGCGGACTGCGCGGCGCGGCCCGGATGGAACGCGAGGCGGAACTGGTGGCGGGCCGACTGCGCGCGGAGGCGCTCGAGCAGCTGGGTGGCGGTCGCGTGCCGGCTGAGGTCGCGGATCCGTCGATCCATGTCTTGATTCAGCCGCGCGTACTCCATCAGGTTGCCGGATTCGACCGCGTTCTCGATCTCCTTCTTCAGCCCCCGCAGCTCGGCGACATCGGCATCCGTCACGTTCTCGGCGGCCTTCCGCGCGCACAGCGTCTCGAGGCCGATGCGCACCTCGACGATCTCCACCGCTTCGTCGATGCTGATCGCGCGCACCCGCGCCCCGCGATTCGGGAGCCGCTCCACGAGACCTTCGTTGGCGAGGTTCAGCAGGGCCGTGCGCACGGCGGCGCGGGACGCGTCGTAGCGCTCGCTGATGTCGGCTTCGATCAGTCGCTGGTGCGGGGCGAACTGCCCACCGAGAATCGCCTCGCGGATCTGCCGCGTGAGGTCGGTGCGCGCAAGAGCCTCCCCCGGCCCGATGACGGCGACCTCCGATGCGTCAGCCATACGACCCCCTCGCCATCGACTGTGCGGGCGCATGGCCCTCTCCTGTTCGAGGGTACAAGCCGATGCCCCGATATTGCATACGAAATGCGTGCAGATCTTGTCTGCAATCCTGCGGATGGGGGTGTGTGCGGGCAGAAGGAGCGGTCGATTTCGCACTCGTCAACCAAAGTTGACATAGATGTGTGCGTCAACTATGGTTGACAACCGGATGCCCCGACCGGGGCGCCGGAAGGGGTTCCACCGTGAGCGGCGACATCCGCACCCTCATCGGTGCCGCACCGGAGGGCGCCCCCATCGCCGAGCTGCACCGTCTCGCCGCCGTGCGGCGCGAGTTGGCGCAGGCCGAGGAGGTCCAAGTGCGGCGAGCCCGCATCCAGGGCTACTCGTGGCAGGCGATCGCCGCGGCCCTGGGCGTGACCCGGCAGGCCGTCCACAAGAAGTACGGTCGAAGGTGACCCCCGACGAACCCAGAGGTACCACCGTGTCTGTCGATGCCCCCGTAAAACCTTCCACCCCGTCCCGCCGCCGGGGCCGCAAAGCGCCCGAAGGGCCGCGCGCCACGTTCGGGCAGCTGCTGCCTTTCCTCTTCGAGCACAAGCGCGTGCTGGTGTTCGTCGCCGTGCTGAGCGTGCTCGGCGCGATCGCGTCGCTCGCTCAGCCGCTTCTCGTCGGTCAGGTGATCGAGCGCGTGCAGGCCGGCGACACGCTCGGATACCTCGTCTGGTTGCTGATCGCCCTCGTCGTCGCGTCATCCATCATCTCGGGATACCAGCACTACCTCCTGCAGCGCACCGGCACGGCCGTCGTCTACTCCAGTCGCCGCAAGCTCATCGCGCGCATCCTGCACCTGCCGATCAGCGAGTTCGACGCCCGCCGCACGGGCGACCTCGTGTCCCGGGTCGGCACCGACACGACGCTCCTCTACGCCGTGCTCACCCAGGGCCTCGCCGACGCCGTCGGGAACGCGCTCATCTTCGTCGGGGCGCTCATCGCCATGGCGATCATCGACCCGATCCTGCTCGGGCTCATCATCGTGGTGATCGGCATCTCGGTCGCCGTCGTGGTGCTGCTCAGCGGCCGCATCCGCACGGCATCCACCGAGCAGCAGGTGAAGGTCGGCGAGCTCGCGTCGGGGGTCGAACGGGTCATCGGATCCATCCGCACCGTCCGCGCGGCGGGTGCCACCGATCGCGAGGTCGCCGATGTCAGCGCGATGGCCACCGATGTCTACGGGGTCGGGGTGCGCATCGCCAAGGTGTCGGCCCTCGTCGTGCCGATCGCGGGAATCGCCCTGCAGGTGTCGCTGCTCGTGGTGCTCGGCGTCGGCGGCTTCCGCGTCGCCTCCGGGGCGATCACGATCGCGAGCCTCGTGACGTTCATCATGTTCCTCTTCATGATGATCGCGCCGCTCGCCTCGACGTTCGGGGCGATCACCTCCGTCAACCAGGCGCTCGGTGCGCTCGGCCGCATCCAAGAGGTGCTCGACCTGCCGACCGAGTCGCAGTCCGACCCCGAGATCGCGGCGGCCCTTCGACAGGCTCAGGGACCGGTGGCGGCTCAGGGACCCGCAGCGGCCGCGGGGGGCTCGCGGGCGGGCGAGGCCGCGGCGATCGCGTTCCGCGACGTGCGGTTCCGCTATCCGGAGGCCGTCGTCGCGGCGCGCGAGGCCGCCGCCGCCGAGGCGCGCGCCGTGCTGGAGCAGGCGCACCTCGACCACGCGTCCGACGCCGGCCCGCCGCCGCCCGGCATCGACCGCGACGTGCTGCGAGGCGTGTCGTTCGACGTGCCGCGCGGAGCCCGCGTCGCCCTCGTCGGCCCGAGCGGGGCCGGCAAGAGCACGGTGCTCTCGCTCATCGAGCGCTTCTACGACCCCACCGAGGGCAGCATCCTGCTCGGCGGACACGACATCCGCACGATCGATCGCGAAGCCCTCCGGGCGCAATTCGGCTACGTCGAGCAGGATGCCCCGACGCTGGCCGGCACGATCGCCGAGAACCTGCGGCTCGGCTCTCCCGAGGCGAGCGACGCGGAGTGCGAGCGTGTGCTGCACGCCGTCAACCTCACCGAAGTGCTCGAGCGCGATCCGCAGGGGCTCGAGGCTCCCGTCGGCGAGGACGGCGTCATGCTCTCCGGCGGAGAGCGCCAGCGGCTCGCGATCGCCCGCGCCCTCCTGGCCGCTCCCCCGATCCTGCTGCTCGACGAGTCGACGTCATCCCTCGACGGCGTCAACGAGCAGCGGATGCGGGACGCCATCGACGCGGTGGCCTCGGGGCGCACGCTCATCGTGATCGCGCACCGCCTGTCGACCGTCGTCGACAGCGATCTCATCGTCGTGCTCGACCACGGCAGGGTCATCGGCCAGGGCACGCACTCCGAACTCGTGGCGTCGACGCCGCTCTACCGCGACCTCGCGAGGCACCAGCTTCTGGTGTAGCCCGGCACCGCGCGTGTCCCACTTCAGCCGCTAACCGACGCCCGGGAACCGGCCCAACTGGGACATGCAACGCCGTCACCAGCACGATGTCCCAGTTCGGCCCCTTCCGGGAACCCGCGAAGCGGCCGAACTGGGACATGGGCGCGGGGTAGCAGAAGGGCACCGCGTGGCACGCGACGCGCGTCAAACGGCTAGCGCTGCGCGGCCTTCAGCCGGTAGCGCAGCGCCGAGAGCTCGGACTGCAGGGCAGCGGGAATGCGACCGCCGAAGGTCTCGTAGAACTCCTCGGTGAGATCTGCCTCGTGCAGCCACGACGCAGGGTCGATCGCGAAGAGCTCGTGCAGGTCTTCGTCGGGAACGTCGATGCCCTCGAGGTTGAGGTCCGAGGTCTTGGGCAGGCGCCCGACCGGGCTGTCGACCGCGCCGACCTCGCCCTTGATGCGGCGGATGATCCAGTCGATGACCCGCGCGTTGTCGCCGAAGCCGGGCCACAGGAATCGGCCGTCGGCACCCTTGCGAAACCAGTTGACCTGGAAGATGCGGGGCGCGCGGTCGAAGCGCAGGGTGCTGCCGACCTTCAGCCAGTGCCCGAAGTAGTCGGCCATGTTGTAACCGCAGAAGGGCAGCATGGCGAACGGGTCCCGGCGCAGCTCGCCGACCGTTCCCTCGGCGGCGGCGGTGCGCTCCGATGAGATCGTCGAGCCGAGGAAGACGCCGTGGGTCCAGTCGGTGGCCTCGACGACGAGCGGAACGTTGGTCGCGCGGCGACCGCCGAAGAGGATGACATCGAGGGGCACGCCCTGCGGGGCCTCCCAGTCCGAGGAGATCTGCGGGCACTGCCCGGCCGAGACGGTGAAGCGCGAATTCGGGTGCGCGGCGGGACGACCCAGCTCGGGCGTCCAGGGGTTGCCCTCCCAGTCGGTGAGGTGCGACGGCGCCTCGTCGGTGAGCCCCTCCCACCAGACGTCGCCGTCGGGGCGGAGCGCGACGTTCGTGAAGATCGTGTTGCCCCACAGGGTCTCGATCGCGGTGACATTGGTCGATTCGCCGGTGCCGGGCGCCACGCCGAAGAAACCGGCCTCGGGATTGATGGCCCAGAGCCGGCCGTCCTCGCCGGGACGGATCCAGGCGATGTCGTCGCCGAGGGTCTCGACGCGCCAGCCGGGGATGGTGGGGCGAAGCATCGCGAGGTTCGTCTTGCCGCATGCCGAGGGGAACGCCGCCGCGACGTGGTAGGCCCTGCCCTGCGGGTCGATGACGCGGATGAGCAGCATGTGCTCGGCGAGCCAGCCCTCGTCACGGCCGATGACCGACGCGATGCGCAGAGCGAAGCACTTCTTGGCCAGGATCGCGTTGCCGCCGTACCCCGAGCCGAACGACCACACCTCGAGGGTGTCGGGGAAGTGCACGATGTACTTCTCGTCGTTGCACGGCCACGCGGCATCCGTCTCTCCGGCCGCGAGCGGTGCGCCCACCGAGTGCACCGTCTTGACCCATGGCCGCCCCTCGGCGATGAGCTTCGTCACCTGGTCGCCGACGCGGGTCATGATGCCCATCGACGTCACGGCGTAGGCGCTGTCGGTCACCTGCACGCCGATGTGCGAGAGCGGGCCGCCGACCGGGCCCATCGAGAACGGGACGACGTACATCGTGCGTCCGCGCATGCTGCCTTCGAACAGCGGGGCGATCGTCGCGCGGATCTCGGCGGGCGCGACCCAGTTGTTGGTCGGTCCGGCGTCTTCTTCGCGCTCCGAGGCGATGTAGGTGCGGCCCTCGGTGCGGGCGACGTCGCTCGGGTGCGACCGGGCGAGGTACGAGCCGGGGCGCCACTCGGGGTTGAGCTTGATGAGCTTGCCCTCGTCGACGAGTCGACGCAGCAGCGCGTCGTTCTCGGCGCGGGAGCCGTCCACCCAGTGGATGGATTCGGGCTGGGTCAGCGCGGCGATCTCGTCGACCCACGCGAACAGCTCGTTCAGGCCGTCACCATCGATCGCCGGACGCTTGCCGAATTCCGCGCCGGCGGGTGCCAGCGGGCGGGCGCTGCGGGGGGCGCTTCGCGTGAAGGTGTCGGCAAGGGCCATGGTCACTCCTCTTCGATCGGTTCAGATCGGTGGTCTTCCTCCACTATGCGAGCTATTCCCGGGATTTACGACAGGAATCCCGCTCAAAAAACCGACTTCTTTCGCTATCATCAAAGAATGGTGCCCACGTCCCTCGAACTGTCCACGCTCGGTCACCGCATCCGCCACGAGCGGGTCGCTCGGGGCTTCACGCTCGACGAGCTCGGCGAACTCGTCGGTGTCGCCGGCAGCCAGCTCAGCCTCATCGAGAACGGCAAGCGCGAGCCCAAGCTCTCACTCCTGCAGGCGATCGCGGCAGCCACGGGCGTCGAGGTCACCGACCTGCTGTCGTCCGAACCGCCGAACCGGCGCGCGGCGCTGGAGATCGAACTGGAGCGGGCGCAATCCAGCTCGATCTTCCGCCAGCTCGGGATTCCGCCCGTCCGGGTGACCAAGGGCATCCCGGACGAGACGATCGAGTCGATCCTTGGCCTGCACCGCGAACTGCAGCGTCGCGAGCGCGAAGCGATCGCGACTCCCGAAGAGGCACGCCGGGCGAACACCGAACTGCGACTGCGGATGCGCGAGGGCGACAACTATCTCGGCGACATCGAGCAGCTCGCCGAGAAGCAGCTCAAGGCCGCGGGCCACGTCTCGGGGGCGCTGACGCACCGCACGGTGAGCATCATGGC
>NZ_DATMIO010000013.1:0-9158 GCF_035554235.1 Microbacterium sp.
TCGAGGTCGGCGTCGGTGAGGGTGTCGCCGGTCTCGAGGAAGCGCGCGGCCCCCAGCGAGAAGCGGGTCTTCTCGAAGCGGACGCCGGACCCTGCGGTTGCAGCATCCAGCACCTTCTCGGCCTCGGCGACCACCTCGGCACCGATTCCGTCACCCGGGATGACCGCCAGCTTCACGACACGCGACATTGCTCTCCTTCTCTCCCCGCCAGCGTACCGGCGGGGAGAGACGGGGCTCGTCGCTGTGTCAGCGCTCGGCGCGCTCGACCTTCGGGCGACGGCCGAGCGTGAGGGCCGCGATGACGGCGGCGATCACGATGAGTCCCGCGCCGGTCAGGGCGGTCACGCCGACGCCCGCGTCGAACGCGTGTGCCGCCGCATCCCGAAGAGCCTGCCCCAGCGTCTCCTCGAGGCCCTGCGATGCGGCGACGGCTCCGCCGAGCGTCTCGCGTGCGGCATCCGCCACGTCGGCGGGCAGGCCCGCCGGGAGCGCGAGGTTCGCGCGGTAGAACGCCGCCAGCAGGCCGCCGATGATCGTCGTGCCGAGCACGGCCCCGAGCTCGTAGGCCGTCTCCGACACGGCGCTCGCCGCCCCGGCCTTCGCCGGCGGCGCGCTCGCCAGGATCAGCTCGTTCGATACGGTCTCGGCCGCGCCGATGCCGATGCCGAGCGAGACGAACGCCGCGATCATCAGGGACAGCGCGCCGGTCTCGGTGCTGATCGCGGCCAGCAGGTAGCCGAGGATCGAGAACCCGAGCGCGACGGGCACCACGATGCGGGGCGCTACGCGCTTCGCGATCGGCACGACGCCGATGCCGGCGACGATCATCGCGGCGAGCCCGGGCACGAGGGCGAGCCCCGCCTCCATCGGCGACAGGCCGACGATGAGCTGCAGGTGCTGGGCGATGAAGTACAGGAACCCGACGAGTCCGATGACGCTCAGAAGGTTGACCAGCACGGACCCGGAGAAGGTGCCGCGGCGGAACAGGGCCATATCGAGCATGGGCGTTTCGAGCCGGTTCTGACGGCGGACGAACAGCACGCCGAACACCGCGCCGGCGCCCGCGAGCACGAGCGGCATCGCGTTCGCGGCGCCGTGCACCGCGACATCCTTGATCGCGTAGACGATGGGCACCATGGTCGCGAGCGAGAGCACGACGCTCAGCAGGTCGAATCGGCCCGGCTTCGGGTCGCGGCTCTCGGGAACCAGGATCGGCACGAGGATGAGCAGCGGCACCAGCACGGGCACCGCCATCAGGAACACCGAGCCCCACGCGAAGTGCTCGAGGAGCAGACCGCCGACGACGGGACCGAGCGCCGCACCGGCCGAGAAGGCCGAGGCCCAGACCGCGATGGCCATGCGACGCTGGTCGCGGTTCGTGAAGATGGTTCGCAGCAGCGACAGAGTCGACGGCATGAGCATCGCGCCGAACACACCCAGGGCGGCGCGGGATGCGATGAGCAGCTCGGCGTTGGGCGCGAACGCCGCAAGCGCGGAGACGATGCCGAATCCGGTCGCTCCGATGAGCAGCATCCGTCGCCGTCCGAAGCGGTCGCCGAGCGTGCCCATTGTCACCAGCAGGCCCGCGAGCACGAGCGGGTATGCATCGATGATCCAGAGCTGCTGGGTGGCGGCGGGCTCGAGGTCGAGCGCGATCTGCGGCAGCGCGAAGCTCAGCACGGTGTTGTCGACCGAAATGAGCAGCACCGGCAGCATGAGCACGACGAGGGCCGCCCAGCCGCGCCATCCGACGCGTGGGGTCTCGGTGGCCGTGGTGCGAGTCAGTGTGTGCGTCATTTCATTTTCCATTTCTAAACCGTCTAGCCGGTACACTATCAGATATGACCGCTCCAGCGTGGCTAGGCTCGTGCCCATGAGCCGCCCACCCCACGCGCGCGAGAGCGTGCTCGACGCCTTCGAGGCGATCCTCATCGACGACGGTGAACGCAGCGCGACGCTCGACGCAACAGCGCGAGCGGCCGGCGTGTCGAAAGGCGGGCTGCTCTACCACTTCGGCTCCAAGGAAGCCCTCGAAGCGGGCCTCATCGAGCGGCTCGGACGGCTTGTGGATGTCGACATCGAGGCCATTACGACGGCGCCGGAGGGCCCCGTCGCCTACTTCCTCCGGTCATCGGCCATGCAGAATGACCCGCTCGATCGCGCCCTGATCGCGACATCCCGGCTCGCACAGGGCGGCAACGCCGCAGCGAGCGCGACGGTGCGCGAGGTGCGCCTGCGGTGGGAGGACGCTCTCCGCCCGCACACGAAGGATGCCACGGCCCTCGACCTCGTGATGCTGGTGAGCGACGGCCTCTACTTCAACAACGCACTGGAGGGCGGGTCGGTGCCCGGCCCCGTGCCCGAGGGTGCGGCCATGGATGCGCTCATCGCGCTGGTGGAGGGCGCCACCAAGCGCTGAGGCCTGTGCTCGCGCTCTCGCTCGACGCGAAGTGCGGGTCGCGCACCGCACACACCCGCACCTTGCGCCCAGGGACGCGCCGGCGGGGTCCGGCGCGTCGCGGGCTCAGGATGCGCGAGGCTCAGGGCTCGGTGATCTCGATCTGTCGGAACAGGTCGGCGTGAATGGCCTCGTGCAGCTCGGTCAGCATCTCGTCGGGCACGAGTGAGTCGACCGTGAGCACCGAGAGTGCGCGACCGCTCGCGTCGGGGTGGGCCACCTGCAGACCGGCGATGTTGATACCCGCATCGCCGAGCCGCTGTCCGTAGATGGCGACGATGCCCGGGCGGTCGGCGTAGCGCATGACGATGTGGTACTGCTCCAGCGCCACCTCGATCTCGTAGCCGTTGATACCGACGACCTTCGGCACCATGCGGGTGCCGGCGAGGGTGCCCGCGACCGTGAGCACGGCTCCGTCGGCCAACGTGCCCCGCAGGATCGTGAGGTTGCGGTACAGCGGACTCTCTGCCTCGACGATGAGGCGCGTCTCGATGCCGCGCTGCTCTGCGAAGAGCGGCGCGTTCACGTAGGACACGTTCTCGCTGACGACGTTCGCGAGGATGCCCTTGAGAGCCGCGAGTCGGTACACGCTGACGTCGTAGGCGGCGAGCTCGCCGCGCACCTCGATGTCGAGACTGGTGACCGCGGCGTGCGCGAGCCCGGTGAAGAACTGCCCCAGCTTCTCGACCAGGGCGATGCCCGGACGCACGAAGGGGTCGATGATACCCCCGGCGACGTTCACGGCGTCGGGAACCAGATCACCCTCGAGGGCGAGCTTGACCGATCGCGCCACCGAGACGCCGGCCTTCTCCTGCGCCTCCTCGGTCGACGCACCCAGGTGCGGAGTGACGACGACGTTCGGCAGGTCGAGCAGGCGCGACGCCGTGGAATCCCCGGCCGGCGGCTCGGAGGTGAACACGTCCAGCCCGGCACCAGCGATCACACCGCGGGTGAGTGCGAGGTGCAGCGCCTCCTCGTCGATGAGACCGCCCCGGGCGACGTTGATGAGGAATGCCGACGGCTTCATCAGCGCGATCTGCTCCGTGCCGATCATCCCGGTGGTCTCGGCGGTCTTCGGCATGTGCACCGTGACGAAATCGCTCTGGCGCAGCACCTCTTCGAACGAGAGGAGCTCGACCTGCAGCTGCTGGGCGCGGGTGGGCGTCACATACGGGTCGTATCCGACGACCCGCACGCCGAACGCCCGGAGCCGCTCAGCGATCAGCGCCCCGATGCGGCCGAGGCCGACGATGCCGACGGTCTTCTCGAACAGCTCGGTGCCCGTGAAGGAGCTGCGCTTCCACTGGCCCTGCGAGAGCGAGGCGTGCGCGGCCGGAATGCGGCGCGCGAGGCTCAGGATGTGGCCGACCGTGAGCTCGGCCGCCGAGATGATGTTGGATGTCGGTGCGTTGACCACCATCACGCCCGCGGTGGTCGCGGCCTTGATGTCGACGTTGTCGAGCCCCACGCCTGCGCGCGCGATGACCTTGAGCACCGGCGCGGCCGCCAGGGCCTCGGCATCCACCTTCGTCGCCGAACGCACGAGCACGGCGTTCGCTTCCGCGAGGGCGGCGAGCAGGGCCGGACGGTCCGTCCCGTCGACGGTGCGCACTTCGAAATCGGGGCCGAGGGCCTCGATCGTGGCGGGAGAGAGTTCTTCGGCGATGAGGACGACGGGCTTCGACACGAAAGCGGATCCTTTGTTGCATGCGCACGCGCGCGGGTCAGTGCGATGGGACGTGCCGCACCGCACGCATGGGGGGCGAGGCCCGATCAGCCTACCGGCTCCGCGCTGGCGGTCCCGACTGTATGACGGGGACGCCGGTGGGTCGGCCGACGCCCCGGCGCTTCCGACGCCAGTGGGTCAGCCGACGACCGACGGTCCGCCGAGGAGATAGGCGATGACGTTCAGCCAGAACACCGCGACGAGCGACAGCCCCGTCAGCATGATGAGGAGGAAGTGGTGCGCGGGGCGGCGGAACCCGAGCGCGAACGCCGCAGCGAACGCGATGACGGGGAACGCCACGGCGAAGATCAGGACGAACCACCCCAACCCGGTCAGCGGACCCGCCGACGCGAAGGTGATGAGGAACGACAGCGCGTTCCAGACGGCGTAGGCGTAGAAGAGCCCGAACCCGCCGGCGATCGTCGCGACCAGCCAGGTCGGCGTGCGGCGCGGGGGCGCGGCATCAATCGTCTGCTCGGTCATACTCCCACCGCCCCCACCATCACGAACGGCCATGGCGCGAGCAGCACGATGCCGGCGCCGAGCCAGACGAACCGCATCCACAACGCCTTGCGGGCCGTGACGATCCAGACGGTCGCGAACCACACCAGCGGTGCGAGCACCGCGAGCCACAGGCTCACCTGGAAGACGACATCGGTGACGAGGAACTGCGCAAGCCCCTGCAACCGCTGGCCACCGACCAGCCAGCCGATCGCGAAGAGGAGGTAGATGCCGCCGAGCACCCCGACCGCGATCAGCGCGGCGTTGCCGAGGTGTGCGGGCGCCTCCTCCTCGGCGGTCGCAGGCACGGCGTGCGCGGGTGATTCGGCCGCGACGTCGTGCTCTCCGGTGACCGCTTCGCTGCCCTTGCCGACCGCGTTCCAGCCATCGGGCAGCGACGCGGGCTCGGGCGCGTTGACGACCGCGCCGGGCCCGGCTACGGGCTCGGGCGCGTCGGTGGATGCCGCGGGCCGGACGTCGAGGGTCGGGTCTTCATCCCCGTCCCACGAGAGGGCGTCGTCATCGCGTCGGGCCATGGCTTCAGCGTACCGGCGCGGTCGCCCGCGGGCGCGGGATCTCAGCGATCCGCGACGAATACGCCCGTGGTGGCGATCCCCTTCTCGTACTGCAGGGCCAGGTCGACCGTGAAGTGGTCGTCGGCGACGCCGTACCTGTTCTGCAGCCCGTCGGCGAGGATGCGCCACGGGCGGTCGTTCGATGGGGTGCCCTCGTGGCCGTCGTCCGGCACGAACTGCTCGTAGTCGTAGGGCGCGCTCGTCGGCGCGGCCAGGGTCGACGAGAGGGCGTCGACGGCGAGGCGTCCGCCCGCGACATCGACCTGGATCAGCCGCGAGAATCCCGTCGCCCGCTCCCCCGTGTGCGTGCGGAACTCCTGGTAGTCCGCGAGCGCCTCGACCACGGTGTGCCCCGGGATGCCGCCCGCATCCTCGGTGACGATCCGGCCGAGGCCGTGGAAGTGCCCCGACAGCACGAGCACCACGTTGCGGTTCGGGGCGATCACGCGCTCCCAGAGGTGGTCGGCGTGGGAGAGCCAGCGTGAGGAGTTCGAGCGGTTCGCAACGGTCTCGGTGGTCTTGGGGGTGACGTGCTCGTGGGTCGAGACCACCACGTTGTGATCGGGATGCCGCGCCACGATCTCCTCCGCCCACGCGATCTCTCGCTCGCCGTACGCGTACGGCAGCGACAGCATCAGCATCGGGGCGCCGCCGGCGGTGAACGTCGAGTAGTTCGCCGTGTTGTCCCCGGGTGCGATGGAGCCGCGGTACCAGGGCGTGCCGGCGTAGCGCTCGGGGCCGAAGTACTCGTTGAACAGGGCAGGGCTCACCCCGCGCTTGTTGTCGTGGTTTCCGGGCAGCACACTGTTGGGCACGCCCGCGTCATCGAGCGCGGCCTGCATGTCCGATGCCACGGCGAACTCGCGACGCGCACGCTCTTCGGGCTGATCGGGATCGACCCAGTTCTGGATGAGATCGCCCGTGTGGGTCGCGAATGCGATCTTGCGGTACTCGGCGTTCGCGATCACCCATCCGACGACGTCCGCGTACACCTCGGGGTACGCCTCCGACAGGTACTGCGTATCGGTGAGGTGGGTGATCGCGAAGTCGTAGTCGACGGGATTCGCGAGCTTCTCGTTCGCGTCGAGGGTGTGCTTGGAGCGCGGCACGCTCTGCACGAGGAGCTCGACCGTGCCGTTCTGGATGTCGCGGGCGCGGATGCCTCCCCGGAGCTCCATGGGGTGCTCGTCCGCACCGCGGGCGGGCGTGGCGGCATCCAGCGCGCGCCACACCGATGCCTCCGGCTCCCACACCGAGAGCCGCACTTCGCCGGGCCCACGGGCCGTGCCCGTCCACTGCACGGTGGCCGGTGCGCCGCTCACCGCAGCCGTGAGCCGCAGGTAGGGGTGTTCGTAGCCGTCGTCCCCGGATGTCAGCGCCGAGAGCGCCGTCGGATCCGCTGCGCGCTCGTTCGCGCCGACGCGCTCGATGAGCGGGCCGCTCGAGGTGCCTGCCGCCGCCGCGACCACGTGCACGGCGGCCGCACCGGGCAGCGGCTCGCTGTCGAGCGGCACCGACAGGGTCTCGGCGACGCGCGCCTTCGGCGCGAGCCGCAGCACCGCCTCGGCGACGAGCGCGCCGGGCTCGGTGATGCTGCGGGGCGCGAGGATGCCGGGCGTATGGCGTGCGGCGACGAAGTCGGCGGAATTATCGCCGGTCCGCTGCGCGCGCTGATACGTCTCACCGCGCAGGCGATCGACGGCGAACACCGGGAGCGTGAGCCCCGACGAGCACGCGCTCGGGGTGTCCACGCTCCGATCCATCTCGTTGACGTGATAGGCGCCGACGCCATCGACCCGCCCGCCGGCGGCGTCCTCGAGCCACACGCCCGCGCCCCGGAAGTCGAACTCGTGGTCGAACACCGCGTCCGCGGCACCGGCCGCAGCGGTCCCGCGGAGCGCGGCGGTGAACGTCTGTCCCGCCCGCAGGACGGTGCCGGCCGGGACGGTCGCGAGCGTGCTGCGGAAGCGGAATCCGTCGAGCCCGCATCCGATCAGACGCCAGCCACCGACGTCCTGGGCCTCGTCGGCGTAGTTGCCGAACTCCACGAAGTGCTGCCGGACGTGCCCTTCGGGCAGCCCTGCGATGGCGGGGTCGACCGCGAACTCGCTGATCGCGATCGCGCCCGCGTCGTCCGACTCGGCGATGGTCATCGCCTGCGCCCGGCGCGCGTTCGGCGCACCGGGCGTGCGTGCCGCCATGACATACGCGCCCGCCGAGCCACGCTGCCAGCTCTGGCCGAGGCGATGGTCGAGGCCCGCGTCGAGCTTCTCGTCACCGGTCTGGCAGGCCGTGTCGCCGTGCGAAGACACGGACACCCCGGCGACGCGTCGCCCGCGGTCGTCGACGAGGAGCACGCCCGACAGCCCGTCGGCGAGCGATGTCCGGGTCCGGAAGCCGGGCTGCTCGTCCTCGGCCTGGAAGCCCGGCCCCGCGATCAGCGACCGCTCCCCGGATCGCAGCCGGGTGCCGGCGGGAAACTCGACCTGCACCGTGTCGGCGGTCGCCGCACCGAGGGCCGTGCACCGGAACAGGCGCCACCCGGTGAGGTCGACGTCGCCCCTGCCGCGATTGCGGAGCTCCACGAAGTCGTCGGCGCTGCCGCCCGGCCCGGCCGGTGCGACCTCGTCGATGACGACATCCATCACCGCCGCGCCATCCTGCCGCTCGGCGTTCGGCTCCCCCGGCGTCGCCCCCGCGCGCACCCAGCGACCGTCGGCCGTGCGTTGCCAGCTCTCGTCGAGGGCGGCCGCGAGCGTCGCCGGAAGGTTCGGCGTCGGCCCGCACTCACTCTCGGTCGGCCACGGTTCGTTCGGATACACCGCCACCGAGTCGACCGTCGCACCGTCGGGCGCGACGAGGACGAGCCCCATTCCGCGCGAGGAGAACACCTTGGTGAAGCGGGCGTCGGCTGCCGCGGCGGCCGCGCGAGCGCTCATGTTGACCACCGTGAAGATCTCCCCGGCGTCGAGCACGACATCGGTGAGCATGATCTCGGGACGAGCGAGGTTGGCGCGCAGCCCACGCTCGTCGCATCGGTACACCGCCCAGCCGGTCAGATCCACCGGCTCCGGCGAGGCGTTGCGCAGCTCGAAGAAGCTATCGGCGTCGGAGATCGAACTGGCCGCGGCGAGCTCGTTGATGATCACCGCGGGAATATCCGCGCGGATATCCGCGCGGTTCGCGGCGGAGGCTGCGTCGACGGGGAGCAGCAGTCCGGCGAGGATCGCCGCGCCGACCGCGAGCACCCACAGCCGCCCGTGCGACGCCCGGCGTCGCGTCGACCGAAACCCGTCGTACGTGCCAGCGTGTGTCACGCGACGAGCCTGGCGGCGGAGTGTGAACGAGGGGCATCGTGCGCTCCCGTGTCAGGTGAACGTCGAACGCACGCCGGGCATGCGTTCGCGTTGCCACGTCACCGCGTCACGCCGCGTCGACAGAGCGGATGCCGGCGGTGCTTCGTCAGGCCGCGGGCCTCACCGGCTGAACGGCGGATGCGGCGTCGTCAGAGCGCCTTGACGCTGTTGTTCCGCGCGTCGTGGGTGAGCTCGACGAGGCCGAGCGCCTCGAGCAGCGGCGGCAGGTACATGCCGAAGCGTCCCCGATAGCCCTTGCGGAGGCCGTACCAGCCCCCGACCGGATTGGTCTCGCTGCGCCCCCACGCCTCGACGGTGCCGTCGGCGGCGGCCTTCTGCTCGTCGGCAGCGCCGAGCGGCACCCAATCGCCCTGCGCGCGTAGCCAGGCCACGAGATCGTCGACCGCGGACACGTGGTACTTGAGCGTCGTCGAGCCCACCTGGCATACCAGTGCCGGCGGGTCGGCGGCCTCGTCACGGTACATCGTGTACTCCGACGTGCCCGGCGCGGTCACGAGGCGCCACGGGTCGTCCTTGGTTCC
>NZ_DATMIO010000014.1:0-13882 GCF_035554235.1 Microbacterium sp.
CGGAGAGACCCGCGAGTCCGCCGGCGATGACCCAGACGACGCGCACCACGAAGTCGACGTCGATGCCGGACGCCGCGGCCAGCGAGGCGTTGTCGGAGATCGCCCGGGTCGCCTTTCCGATGCGCGAGTACAGCAGCCACATGGCGAACGCGACGATCACCGTGACGGAGATCGCGAGCGAGACCATGTCGATGACGCTCAGCTGCACGACGCCGAACAGCGGGATCTTCGGCTCGGCCGAGAAGGGCAGCTGGCTCGTGCCGCCGCCGATGAAGAACTGGAAGGTGTAGCGCAGGGCGAGCGAGAGGCCGATGCTGACGATCATCAGCTGCACGACGCCCACGCCCTTTCGGCGGAGGGGTCGCCACAGGATCATGTCGAGCACGAGGCCCAGGCCCGCGCTCAGGATCACCGCCAGCGGAAAGCCGACCCAGACCGGCAGGGCGAGGGATGCCGGACCCACGAGCACCAGAGCGGCGATGGCGCCGAAGGTGACCATCTCGCCGTGGGCGAAGTTCGAGATGCCGGTGGTGCCGAAGACGAGCGAGAGGCCGACGGCCGCGAGCGCGAGCATGAGGCCGAAGCTGAGGCCCTGCACGATGCGCTGCACGAACTGGTCGAAGAAGCTCGTGACGTTGCGCTCGCCCTCGCCGATGAAGAAGTTCACCGTGACGCGGCCGCCGGCGCCCATCGTGACTTCCTTCACATTGGGGGTGTCATCCCCCTCCGCGACCACCGCGATGCCTTCCGGCAGGGTGGACTCGTCGAGGGTGACGGTGTACTCCTCGTCGCGCTCGGGGACACCGACGCGCCACTGGCCGTTCTCGTCGGTCTCGACCTCCTGCTCGCCGCCGGGTCCGTCGATGACGAGGATGACGCCCGCGAGGGGTTCCCCGTCCAGCTGGACGTTGCCGCTGATGCGGTAGGGATCGTCCTCGGCCGCGTTCGCCGGTGCGGCGGATAGTGTGATGACCCCGAAGAGGGCCGCCACGACGGCAAGGAAAACCACGGCGATTCGGGCGATACGTCCCGGTGTCGGCGTGGCCAGGTGGGTAGGGGATCTCACGAAACCTCCAGTTGAGATACCACGACCGGGCGCGGGTCTCGCATCGGCCATGAGGGAGACTTTATGAGCGTAGTGTGTCGCCGATGTTTCGACGGCATGGCTGTCGGCAACAGGTGCGGAATCGTGAGAATCCCTATACGCACGCGCGGGAATGAACGGCGGGCGTGTCGCGCTTAGACTTCTATATCGGCGGACTCGCCCCCGCGGCTCCGCAGCCGACTTTCCTCGCACGCGCGCGCGACCCGAAAAAGGACACAGCATGGAGCAGCCCGATCCGTTCGGCTTCGTCGGACTCACCTACGACGACGTCCTCCTCCTGCCCGGGCACACCGACGTCATCCCGAGTGAGGCCGACACCTCCTCGCGCGTGACGCGCCGCATCACGGTCGCCACGCCGCTCCTCTCGAGCGCGATGGACACCGTCACCGAGGCCCGCATGGCCATCGCGATCGCGCGCGAGGGCGGCCTCGGCATCCTGCATCGCAATCTCTCCATCGAGGAGCAGGCGTCGCAGGTCGACCGCGTCAAGCGCAGCGAATCGGGCATGATCTCGAACCCGATCACGACGACGCCCGACGCGACGATCGAAGAGGTCGACGCGCTCTGCTCGCAGTACCGCATCTCGGGGCTCCCGGTCGTCGGGCCCGACGGCATCCTGATCGGCATCATCACGAACCGCGACATGCGCTTCGTCTCGGGCTTCGAGCGCCAGACGACCCTCGTCAGGGATGTCATGACGACCGAGGGCCTGATCACGGCCCCCGTCGGCATCGGCGCGAACGATGTCATCGCGACCTTCGCCAAGCATCGCGTCGAGAAGCTGCCCCTCATCGATGAGGAGGGCAAGCTCGCCGGTCTCATCACGATCAAGGACTTCGACAAGAGCGAGAAGTACCCCCTCGCCACGAAGGACGACCAGGGCCGGCTGCGCGTCGGCGCCGCCATCGGCTTCTTCGGCGACGCGTGGGAGCGCGCCGAGGCGCTGCGCGATGCGGGCGTCGATGTCCTCGTCGTCGACACGGCCAACGGGCAGTCCGCCGGCGTCATCGACATCGTGCGCCGCCTCAAGGCCGATCCCTCGTTCGAGCACATCGACGTCGTGGGCGGCAACGTGGCGACCCGTGAGGGCGCGCAGGCGCTGATCGACGCGGGTGTGGATGCCGTCAAGGTCGGCGTCGGTCCGGGTTCGATCTGCACGACGCGCGTCGTCGCGGGTGTCGGCGTGCCCCAGGTCACGGCCGTGTACGAGGCATCCATCGCGGCCCGCGCCGCCGGCATCCCGGTGATCGCCGACGGCGGTCTGCAGTACTCGGGCGACATCGCGAAGGCCCTCGTGGCCGGTGCCGACTCGGTGATGCTCGGTTCGCTGCTCGCCGGCACCGACGAGTCGCCGGGCGAGATCGTCTTCCAGGGCGGCAAGCAGTTCAAGCAGTACCGCGGCATGGGATCGCTGGGCGCCCTGCAGACCCGCGGCAAGAAGACGTCGTACTCGAAGGACCGCTACTTCCAGGCCGACGTGCCGAGCGACGACAAGCTCATCCCCGAGGGCATCGAGGGACAGGTGGCCTACCGGGGGCCCGTCTCGGCCGTCGCGTATCAGCTCGTCGGGGGACTCCGGCAGTCGATGTTCTATGTCGGCGCGCGTACGATCGACGAGCTCAAGGTCAAGGGCCGCTTCGTGCGGATCACCCCGGCGGGCCTCAAGGAATCGCACCCGCACGACGTGCAGATCGTCGTCGAGGCGCCGAACTACAAGCGCTGACGCGGCCGCGCCCCGCTGTCCGCTCTCGTGGGCCCGCTCGTGTGGGCCCGCTCGTGTGGGCCCACGCTAGCCTGGGCGCATGATTCGGCGGCGGCATCCATCGGCGACCCTTTCGACGACGCGCACGGAGGCTTTCACCGACGGCGTCTTCGCGATCGCGGCGACCCTGCTCGTGCTCGACCTCACGACACACTCGCTCGGGGAGGTGTCCTCGGATGCCGAGCTGTGGTCGGCGCTCGGCGACATGTGGGGGCTGTTCCTCAACTTCGCCCTGAGCTTCGTGCTGCTGTGCCTGCTCTGGATGACGCACGTGCGGCAGTTCGAGCACATCGCCCGGGTCGACGGCATGATGATCTGGCTCAACAACGCGCGGCTGCTTTTCATCGTGCTCGTGCCCTTCAGCACCGGAACAGTCACGGAGTATTCGGACTTCTACGCCGGCCGCCTCATCCTGCCGATCAACTTCTTCTTCGCGATCCTCTTCAGCTGGCTGCAGTGGAGATGGGCGGTCGCGCATCGAGCGGAGATGATGCCCGATCTCTCCGACGCGGATGCCGTCGCCTACGGGCGCGGCGCGCTGAGCGCCCTCCTGCTTTCCCTGGTGGTGCTCGCCCTCGCGCCGTGGATCGGATCCATCGCCTTCACGGTGTTCCTGCTCGACGGCATCCTCACGCGCGCGCTCCGCGGCAAGGGCTCCTGACCCCCCTCGATACTGCGCGAAACTTCACTTGCGCACCTTCGGAGGGCGTGTGAAGGTGCGCAAGTGAAGTCTCGCGCAGAGGGGGAGGGGCGGCGTACCGTGGAGGGCATGTGCCGGAACATCCATACCCTCCACAACTTCGAGCCCGCCGCCAGCTCCGACGAGGTGCACGCGGCCGCCCTCCAGTACGTCCGCAAGATCGCGGGCACGACCAAGCCGTCGAAGGCCAACCAGGAGGCATTCGACCGCGCGGTGCACGAGATCGCGCACATCACCCAGCACCTGCTCGACGACCTCGTGGCGGTGGCTCCGCCGAAGAACCGCGAGGCCGAGGCGGCGAAGGCGCGCGCCCGCGCGATCGCGTCGGGTCGCTACTCTGCGGCGTAGAAGACCGTTACGGCCTCGTCCGCCAGGCGCAGCAGGCGTTCGGGGCGATGGTGGGGGCTACGTGGTCGCCCTCTCGGGCGGTCTCGTCGTCGGTCGCAGAATCGCCACCGGGATGGTGCGACCGGCCTTGGCGGCGTAGCGGCGGACGCCCGGCACGCGCGCCAGGACCAGGTCGTTCCACACCGCCTCGCGCTCCGCGCCGGCGTACTCCTCCGCCGTCGCGAAGAACCGGCGCTCAAGAATCTGCACCTCGGCCCCTCCCGCGGCACGAAGATTGCGGAACCAATGCGGGTCTCGCCGCGCACCCGATGCCGTGCCCCAGACGACATAGCCTCCATCGCTCTCGAGGAACGCGACGCACGTCGAGCGCGGCTCGCCCGAGTGCCGTCCGGGAGTCGTGAGCAGAAGGACCTTCGGCGCCGAGCGACTGGTCATGGCGCGCCCGTTCGTGCGCCGATAGGACCAGACCCCGATGCGGGCGCCGGCGCGCCGGAACGACCCTCTGAGTGACATGGCTGCCTCCCGCCCCGATTGTCCCACCGCACATCCCCGGCGGCTACGGCCGCGTCGTGGCATCTCCGGCGCTCGGGATGCCGCATCCCCGTCAGGCCCCGACGAGCTCGCGCTCTTCCGGCGCGGGCGCCACCGTCGATGAGCGCCCGGCCGGCAGCCAGAGCGCCGTCACCATCGCGGCGAACAGCACCGCCGCGCCCGTCAGGATGGCCGGCCGGGCCGCATCGACGTACAGGTCGGGGCGGAGCTCGCCGCCCGCGCCGACGAAGATCGCCGTCATGACAGCGGTGCCGAGGGCGATGCCGACCTCGCGCACCGTGGAGTTGACCCCCGACGCCTTCGCGTGATCGAGCAGCCCCAGGCTCGCCAGCAGCGCCGTGGCCGACGGGGCGAAGACCAGCCCCATGCCGACGCCGGCGAGGATGAAGGGGGCCACCAGCGAGCCGTACTGGATGTCGGCCGACATCGTGACGCCGAGCCACAGCAGCGCCGCGCCCTGCAGGAACAGCCCCGTCACCATCAGGGCCCTGGTGCCGATGCGCGGCCCGAAGATGCCCGCCAGCGGCGCCACCACCATGGGGGCGAGGGTCCACGGCATCGTCTGCACGGCGGCCTCGAGCGGCGACGCGCCCTGCACGACCTGCAAGAACTGGATGAGGATGAAGATCGAGCCGAAGGTGCCGAAGCTGAAGGCGAAGCCCAGGATGTTCGTGACCGAGAACGACCGATCGCGGAAGAGGCGCAGCGGGATCAGCGGCGCGCTCGCCCGCGTCTGCCAGAACAGGAACGCGACGACGAACGCGGCGCCGAGCGCGAGTTCGCCCACCACGCTCGGCGAATCCCAGCCGTCGTCGTTGCCGCGGACGATTCCGTGCACGAGCGCCAGCACGCCGAGCCCGGCCAGCAGTGCGCCGAAGACATCGATGCGCACGCGCGCCCCGAAGTCGTTGTTGAGGGCGAAGAGCGCGAGCGGGATCGCGATGACCGCCACCGGCACGTTCAGCCAGAAGATCGCCTGCCAGTTCCAGCCCTCCATGATCGCCCCGCCGACGAGCGGGCCGACCGCCACGCCCAGGCCCGAGACGCCGCCCCAGATGCCGATCGCCAGCGGTCGTCGTTCGGTGGCCACCCCGCCCGAAATCAGAGCGAGCGAGAGTGGCAGCACCCCCGCGGCCCCGAACCCCTGCAGGGCGCGGGCGGCGATGAGCTGGGTGGGATCCGTGCTGAGGGCCGCGAAGACCGAGCCGAGACCGAAGATCGCG
This sequence comes from Microbacterium sp., assembly GCF_035554235.1. Classification (GTDB taxonomy): domain Bacteria; phylum Actinomycetota; class Actinomycetes; order Actinomycetales; family Microbacteriaceae; genus Microbacterium. The sequence continues at coordinate 5,691 of NZ_DATMIO010000014.1, forward strand.
ATGCCCACGAGGAAGATCGTGCGGCGGCCGAAGCGGTCGCCCAGCGCTGAGGCGATGAGGATGGCGCCGGCGAATGCGAGGGTGTAGGCGTTCATGAACCACTGCAGCTCTTCGACCTCGGCGCCGAGCTGGGTGTGCAGCACGGGGAGGGCGTTTGTCATGACGAGGTTGTCGAGCGTCGCCATGAACATCGGAATGGATGCCGCCGCGACGACGAGCCCGAAGGGCCGGTGCCGCGCCGTGGCGAGCAGATCAGTGGCGGTCATGAGAACCCTTTCGAGGAATTTGTAATCGAATGATAACTACGACACCGCCGACTGTAGTAATCGACTGATAACATGTCAAGCGTGAACAGGAAACAAGCCGACGAAGCCGTCGTCACCTCCGAGTCCGCGCGACGGATGAGCTCCGTCGAGCGTCGCGAGCAGATCATCGCGGCGGCCGTCGCCGTCTTCGGCGCCCGGGGTTACGTCGGCACCACCACCGACGAGGTCGCGCGCGCGGCATCCGTCAGCCAGCCCTACGTCGTGCGCCTCTTCGGAACCAAGGAGAAGCTGTTCCTCGCCGCGCTCGATGACTGTCTCGCCCGCCTGCTCGCGGCCTTCCGGGCGGTCCCGCCGATCACCGACCTGCAGGAGCGGACCGAGACGATGGGCCAGGCCTATCTCCGGCTGCTGGAGGTGCGGGGGCTGCATCAGCTGCTCTCTCAGGCGTTCCTGCTCGGCGCGCATCCCGTGATCGGCCCGGCGGCGCGCGAGGGATTCGCGACGGTGTGGCGATACCTTCGCGAGGCCGGGTTCGGCGCCGAAGACGCGCAGAAGTTCCTGGCCGCGGGGATGCTCATCAACACGATGATCGGATTGCGCCTCACTGAGGAGTACGGCTCGGACTCGGGCATGACAGAGCTGTTCGACGAGTGCTTCCCGGTCAGCATCCAGATGGTGCTGGATGCCGCGCCCCGCGTCGACGAACCCTGGTGAATCCGGTGCCCGAGAACGCACCCGATAGGCTGAACCCGTGACCATGGAGATCGAGCTCGGGCGCGGAAAGCGCGCGCGCCGGGCCTACACATTCGACGACATCGCCGTCGTGCCCTCGCGCCGAACGCGCAACCCCGAAGATGTGTCGACGGCCTGGTCGATCGACGCGTTCCCCTTCGTCATCCCGGTGCTGGGCGCCCCGATGGACTCGGTCGTGAGCCCCCAGACCGCGATCATGCTGGGTCAGCTCGGCGGCCTCGGAGTGCTCGACCTCGAGGGTCTGTGGACGCGCTACGACGACCCCGAGCCGCTGCTCGCCGAGATCGCGTCGCTCCCGGACGGCGCCGCCACGGGTCGAATGCAGCAGCTCTACGCCAAGCCCATCAAGCCCGAACTCGTCACGCAGCGCCTCGCCGAGATCCGCGCCGCGGGCGTCACGGTCGCCGGTGCGCTCACGCCTCAGCGGACGCAAGACCTCTACGAGACCGTGGTCGCGGCCGGCGTCGACCTCTTCGTCATCCGCGGCACGACCGTCTCGGCCGAGCACGTGTCATCGGTCGCCGCGCCCCTGAACCTCAAGAAGTTCATCTACGACCTCGACGTGCCCGTCATCGTGGGTGGCGCGTCGACGTACACCGCCGCGCTGCACCTCATGCGCACCGGCGCGGCGGGCGTGCTCGTCGGCTTCGGCGGGGGAGCGGCGTCGACGACGCGCGCGACCCTCGGCATCCACGCACCGATGGCCACCGCCCTCGCCGACGTCGCCGGCGCTCGCCGCGACTACCTCGACGAGTCGGGCGGCCGCTACGTGCACGTCATCGCGGATGGCGGGGTCGGCACCTCCGGCGACATGGTGAAGGCGCTCGCGATGGGGGCGGATGCCGTCATGCTCGGCGTCGCGCTCGCCCGGGCGACCGATGCCCCCGGTCGCGGATACCACTGGGGACCCGAGGCCCACCACCCGAAGCTTCCGCGCGGCCGCCGTGTGCGGGTCGAGCAGGTCGCGAACCTCGAAGAGGTGCTCTACGGGCCCGCGCCGGTCGCCGACGGCACGGCGAACCTCATCGGGGCGCTGCGCAAGTCGATGGCCACGACGGGGTACTCCGACCTCAAGGAGTTCCAGCGCGTCGATGTCGTGGTTGCGCCCTACATCGCAGGGTGAGCTCTTCCGTGACCGGCCCCTCGACGGCATCGACCGAACCGCCGCCGTTCCCGCCGACCCTGCGGGAGGTCATGCTCCGCCCGCAGTGGCTGCTCATGCTGGCGCTGTGCCTCGTCGTGGCGGGCGTCTTCGCGTGGCTCGGCCAATGGCAGCTCGCACGCGCGATCGACACGTCGCCGCCGCCGGCAGGCATCACCGAAGAGGTGCGGCCGATCTCGGAGGTCGTCGAACCCGGCGCCTATCTCGAGGAGCCCCTCGTGGGGCAGCGCGTCGAGGTCAGCGGCACGTGGGTGCCCGGTGATTTCATCGTCGTCTCGTCGCGCTTCAACGACCGGGTCGAGGGCTATTGGGTGACCGGCCAGCTGCGGGTGTCGGAGGAATCGACTGGACGCGGCGACCAGCCCGTGTCGCTCGCCGTCGCGGTGGGCTGGGCGCCGACGCGCGAGGCGGCCGAGGCCGCGGCATCCGCTCTCGAGAAGGCCGGCGGCGGCACGATCGAGCTCACCGGCCGCGTGATCTCCGACGAGGGCCCGGTCGTGCCCCCGCGCGGCGCCGATCCCCAGGAGCTCACCCGCATGTCGCCCGCGGCCCTGCTGGGCCGGTGGCACGACATCGACGGCCTCGACGTGTATCGGCCGTACCTCACGGCATCCGACCCCCTCGCCGGTCTCGAGCAGATCTCGTCGCCCGCCCCCGAAGAGGGTTCGAACGTGAACTGGCTCAACATCTTCTACGCCGCGGAGTGGGCGGTCTTCGCGGGCTTCGCGTTCTACCTCTGGTACCGCCTCGCCCGCGACGCGTGGGAGAAGGAGCTCGAAGACCTCGAGGAGACCCCGGCATCGTGACGCCGGACGGGCCCGACCGGCGCCGCGGGTAGACTGGCGGCATGCCTTCGGCCCCCAAACTCGCCACATTTCCGGCCATCCGAGGCGCGCTGAAGTTCTACCAGGTGTGCTCCATCATCACGGGCGTCGGCCTGCTGCTGCTGTGCACCGAGATGGTGCTGAAGTACACGCCCCTGCACGTCGAGGTCTTCCTCGGCGGCTCCGGCGGCTTCCTGTGGCTCGCCCCCGTGGTCGAAGGCCCCGAGGGGCTGCAATCGACCGGCGACGGCGTCAACCTCTCGCTCGGCATCCTGATCGTGCACGGCTGGTTCTACGTCGTCTACCTCTTCGCGTGTTTCCGCGTGTGGAGCCTCATGCGCTGGCAGTTCTGGCGCTTCCTCCTTCTGGCCTCGGGCGGCATCGTCCCGTTCCTCTCGTTCTTCCTCGAGGCGCGCACCGCCCGAGACGTCACCCGCTACCTCGCCGAACGCGAAGCGGCGGAGGCGCCCCCGACCCACCCCGAGCCCGCCACGGAAGGCACCCGTTGACCGAGCAGACCGAAACGTCCCAGCGGCCCGTCCTCGTCGTCGACTTCGGCGCCCAGTACGCCCAGCTCATCGCGCGCCGCGTGCGCGAGGCCGGCGTGTACAGCGAGATCGTGCCGCACACGGCCAGCGCCGACGACATCGCCGCGAAGAACCCCGTGGGCATCATCCTCTCCGGCGGGCCGTCGTCGGTGTACGAGCCGGGCGCGCCCGCGCTCGATCCGGGCGTGTTCGACCTCGGGGTCCCCACCCTCGGCATCTGCTACGGCTTCCAGGTGATGGCCCAGGCGCTCGGCGGCGAAGTGGCGAACACCGGGCTGCGCGAATACGGGGCGACGGATGCCGCGCTCAGCGGCGACGGAGGCGTGCTGCTTTCCGGTCAGCCGGCGGCGCAGAACGTGTGGATGAGCCACGGCGACCAGGTGTCGAAGGCCCCCGAGGGCTTCGATGTGCTGGCGTCGACATCCGCCACCCCCGTCGCCGCCTTCGGCAGCGACGAGCGCCGCTTCTACGGCGTGCAGTGGCACCCGGAGGTGAAGCACACCGATCACGGCCAGCGGGTCATCGAGAACTTCCTGCACAAGGCCGCCGGTCTTCCGGCCGACTGGAACAGCGGCAACGTCATCGCCGAGCAGGTCGGCCGCATCCGCGAGCAGATCGGGTCGGGACGGGTCATCTGCGGCCTGTCGGGCGGCGTCGACTCCGCGGTGGCGGCTGCCCTCGTGCACGAGGCCGTCGGCGACCAGCTCGTCTGCATCTTCGTCGACCACGGACTGCTCAGGAAGGGGGAGCGCGAGCAGGTCGAGCAGGACTACGTCGCCTCGACCGGCGTGCGCCTCGTGACGATCGACGCCCGCGAGCAGTTCCTGAACGCGCTCGCCGGCGTGAGCGACCCCGAGCAGAAGCGCAAGATCATCGGGCGCGAGTTCATCCGCTCGTTCGAGGCCGCCGAGCGCGACCTCCTCGCAGAGGCCGAGGCCGACGGCGAGCCGATCCGCTTTCTCGTGCAGGGCACGCTCTACCCGGATGTCGTCGAATCGGGCGGCGGCGCGGGCACCGCGAACATCAAGTCGCACCACAACGTGGGCGGCCTTCCCGAAGACCTGCAGTTCGAGCTCGTCGAGCCGCTGCGCACCCTCTTCAAAGACGAGGTGCGCGCGATCGGCCGCGAACTCGGCCTGCCCGAGGTGATCGTCGGCCGGCAGCCGTTCCCGGGTCCCGGCCTCGGCATCCGGATCGTCGGTGAAGTCACCGCCGACCGCCTCGCGATTCTGCAGGATGCCGACGCCATCGCCCGCGAAGAGCTGACCAAGGCGGGGCTCGACGCTGAGATCTGGCAGTGCCCGGTCGTGCTGCTCGCCGACGTCCGTTCGGTGGGAGTGCAGGGCGACGGCCGCACCTACGGCCACCCCATCGTGCTCCGTCCCGTGTCGTCGGAAGACGCGATGACCGCGGACTGGACGCGCCTGCCGTACGGCGTGCTCGCGCGCATCTCGAACCGCATCACGAACGAGGTGCGCGACGTCAACCGGGTTGTTCTCGACGTGACGTCGAAGCCGCCCGCGACCATCGAGTGGGAGTGATCCGCCCCGCGTCTTGACGGGGAGCGGAGCGGCTTCGCGGGTGTCGCCGGCGGGGTGCTGCTGAACGGGCGCTCCTGGCGGCAGCGCAGTTGAGGCGGAGCCGCTGTGGGCGGAGCCGCTGACGGCGGATCGGGGCACGCGCACCGCCCGTCCGGAGCAGGCTGGGGTCATGACTGACGACGGCAAGGCTCCCCTGTTCGGCGTGGAGGCGCGACGGGCGCTGTACCACCAGCGCGTGCTCGTGCTCGACGGGCCGCTCGATGACGACAACGGCACCCTGATCGCGACCCAGCTGCTGGCGCTCGCGGCCGAGGACGAGGCATCCGATATCGCCCTCTGGATCCACTCGCCCGGCGGCTCGGTGCCGTCGATGCTCGCGATCCGCGACGTCATGCGGCTCGTCCCCTGCGATGTGTCGACGCTCGCGCTCGGGCTCGCGTGCAGCGCCGGCCAGTTCCTGCTCTCGGCCGGCGCGCCCGGCAAGCGCAAGGCGCTGCCCCACGCGCGCATCCTGATGCACCAGGGATCGTCCGGCATCGGCGGCAGCGCGGTGGAGGTCGAGGTGCAGGCCGATGACCTCCGGCACATGCGCGACACCGTGCTGGGGCTCATCTCGACAGACACGGGTCAGCCCGTCGAGCGGATCTTCGAGGATTCGCTGCACGACCGCTGGTACACGGCCGGCCAGGCGCTGGAGTACGGGTTCATCGACGGGATCGTGTCGCGGTTCGACGAGGTCGTGCCGCGGCGCCGATCGCACCTCGGTCTCGGCCTCGAACGCAGAGCGGAGGCGGCATGAGCGGCTACACGATCCCGAACGTGATCGCCCAGCATCCGCGGGGCGAGCGGATCATGGATGTCTTTTCCCACCTGCTCTCGGAGCGGGTCGTCTACCTCGGCACGGCGATCGACGCGGGGGTCGCGAACGCCCTTATCGCGCAGCTGCTGCACCTCGATGCCGAAGGCTCGGACCGCGACATCCAGCTCTACGTCAATTGCGAGGGCGGCGACCCCAGTGCCATGCTCGCGGTGTACGACACGATGCAGTTCATCAAGGCCGATGTCGCCACCACGTGCGTCGGACAGGCGATCGGCGTCGGAGCCGTGATGCTCGCCGCCGGTGCGCGCGGCAAGCGCTCGGCGTTGCCGCACGCGCGAGTCGTGCTGCATCAGCCGCAGGCGCAGAGCCGCGGCGCCATCCCCGACCTCATCCTGCACGCCGACGAGCTCGTGCGCGTGCGCGAGGAGATCGAACTCATCCTCGCCCGGCACACCGGACACACGACGGCGGCGCTTCGCGCGGACACCGATCGCGACCGGGTCTTCACCGCTCCGGCGGCGCGCGACTACGGCCTGATCGACACCGTTCTCGCCGAGCGGGCCGAGGCGGTGGCGGTGGCGCGTGCGTGATTCAGGCTCCGTGGGACTGCTGGGACGGGTCGGCCGCGGAAATCCGCGGGTCGAGGCACCCGGGGAGTCGGCGGAGCCTGAATCCGGTACGGCTGCTGCGGGCGAGGGAGGCGCGGGTCAGGGCTGTTGGGTACGGCTGTTGCGGGTCAGGGCTGTGCGGGTTAGAGCTGCTGCGGGCTACGTGCTCCCCGGCCAGGCCTTTCCGGCCCACGGGTCGTAGTCGGCGAGGAGCGGGCCCTGCGCGGGCCGGTCGCCCTCGGGCACGTGCTGCAGGTTGACCCGCACGCGGTACCAGAGCGAGCTGCTGCCGCGCATACCGTCGACGAGCACGTCGGCCGGATGCAGCAGGGCGACGACGTCCGGATGCTGCGCCTTCCAGGTCTCGAGAGCCTCGAGCGCCTCGGGCTTCGTCTTCGTGCGGGCGACCTCGATGAGGGGCATCGCCGACACCCGGCGTCCCGAGCCGTCGCCGCCGTTCGCCGAGCGCGGGGCCTTCTCGGCGGGTCCGAGCTCGTCGGCGAGGGCGAGCAGGGCGTCGAGCGATCCGACGGCGTCGTCGATTCCCGCATGGGCGTCGCCGCGCTCGGCGAACCGCTCCTGCACGGTCGCGACGGTGAACTCCTCGGGGCGGCACACGCGCAGCTCGTCCCAGGCCAGGGGCATCGAGACCCGGGCGTCGGGGAGGGGGCGCACCGAGTAGGCGGATGCCACCGTGCGGTCCTTCGCGTTCTGGTTGAAGTCGACGAACACGCTCTCGCCGCGCTCCTCCTTCCACCAGCGGGCGGTGGCAAGCCCCGGGGCGCGGTTCTCGACCTCGCGGGCGAAGGTCTCCGCGGCGAGCCGCACCTGCTTGTAGTCCCGGTCGGGCGCGATGCGCACGAGGATGTGGATGCCGCGCGAGCCGGATGTCTTCGGCCAGCCGATCAGGCCGTGGTCATCGAGCACCTCGCGCGCGACGAACGCGACGTCGACGAGCTGCGACCATTCCACGCCGGGCATCGGGTCGAGATCGATGCGCAGCTCGTCGGGATGGTCGAGGTCTTCGGCCCGTACGGGATGCGGGTTGAGGTCGAGGCAGCCGAGGTTGATGACCCACGCGAGGCCCGCGGCATCCCGGATCACCGCTTCTTCGGCCGACGTGCCGCGCGCGTAGTGCAGGGTGGCGGTGTCGATGAAGTCGGGGTGATTCTCGGGGACCCGCTTCTGGAAGAACGCCTCGTGGTCGATGCCCTTGACGAAGCGCTTGAGCACCATCGGCCGGCCGGCTGCGCCTCGCAGTGCACCGTCGGCGACCGCGAGGTAGTAGCGCACAAGGTCGAGCTTCGTCACTCCCGGCTGCGGGAAGACCACCTTCTCGGGGCTGCTGACGCGCACCTCGCGGCCATCGATCTCGAGGAACTCGCCGGCGCTCTTGGATGGGCTCACCCCGCCCACGCTAGCCGCGCCATCGCGCGGGGGCCAGGGTTATGCGGCGAGGCGGAATGACACGGAGCCGACGGCCGGGCGCTGTTCCGTGCGTGCCCGCAGGTCGTCGACGACCCCTGCCGTGAGGTCGATGAGCCCGATCCCGAGGGCGCCGGCGATCGCCGCGATCATCTCGCTCGAGGGCTCTTTGAGACCGCGCTCGACCTCCGAGAGGTATTGGGGTGACAGGCCCGCGCGCGCGGACGTGTCGGCGAGGCGCTCCC
>NZ_DATMIO010000015.1:0-2769 GCF_035554235.1 Microbacterium sp.
CCGCGGCACGGTTCTGGATCTGCGACTTCTCGTTCTGCATCGACACGACGGTGCCCGTCGGAAGGTGCGTGAGGCGCACGGCCGAGTCGGTCGTGTTGACGGACTGGCCGCCGGGCCCCGACGAGCGGAAGACGTCGACCCGGAGGTCGGACTCGGGGATCTCGACCTCGACGGCCTCGTCGAGGAGCGGGATCACCTCGACCGCGGCGAACGAGGTCTGACGCTTGCCGGCGGAGTTGAACGGGCTCATCCGCACGAGGCGGTGGGTGCCGGCCTCGACGCTGAGCGTGCCGAAGGCGTAGGGCGCGTCGACCTCGAAGGTGGCCGATTTGATGCCCGCCTCCTCGGCGTACGACGAATCCATGATCGTGACGGGGTACTTGCGCTGCTCGGCCCAGCGCAGGTACATGCGCAGCAGCATCTCGGCGAAGTCGGAGGCATCCACCCCACCCGCGCCGGCGCGGATCGTGACGACCGCGGGACGGTCGTCGTACTCGCCGTCGAGCAGCGTCTGCACCTCGAGCTGCCCGATGATGTCTTCGAGCTCGGCGAGCTCCTTGCGGCACTCGTCGGCGGAGTCCTCGTCGCCCATCTCGTTCGCGAGCTCGACGAGCACGTCGAGGTCATCGAGCCGCGACTCGATGCTCTCGATCTTCGCGAGCTCGGACTGCCGGTGGCTCAGCGCGCTCGTGACCTTCTGCGCCTTGTCGGTGTCGTCCCACAGGTCGGGCACGCCGGCCTCTTCGCTGAGGCGCGCGATCTCGCTGCGGAGTCTCTCGACGTCGACCACGGCGCGGATGTCGGCGAAGGTTGCGCGGAGAGCCTGGATGTCGGCGGACAGATCGAGTTCGAGCATGACACTCCAGACTAACGTGGATGATCATGACCGACCGTGCCTCGACCGTACTGCGCCGGTTCGGCCCGATGATCTACGGACCGACGCTGCTCTTCGCTCTCGGCGAGGGCGCCGTGATCCCGTTGCTGCCCGTGCTCGCCGCGCAGCTCGGCGCCGACATCGCGACCGCCGCGCTCGTCGCATCCGCCCTCGTCGTGGGGCAGCTGTGCGGCAACCTCCCCGCCGGCTGGGCCGTCGCCCGCATCGGCGAGCGGCTGACCATGACGATCGCGGGCGTCGTGTCGTTCGCCGGTGTCGCCGGGCTGCTCTTCGCAACCCACATCGGCGTGCTCGCGGCATCCGTCTTCCTCGTCGGATTCTGCGCCGCGGCCTTCGGCCTCGCCCGCCACTCGTTCATGACGACGCGCGTGCCGCAGTACTTCCGGGCCCGTGCACTCTCGCTGCTCGGCGGCACGTTCCGGCTCGGCATGTTCGTCGGCCCGTTCGTCGCCGCCGCCCTGCTCGCGATCTTCGGCGACGAGCACGCGGCCATCTGGTTCTTCGCCGTGTGCCTTCTCGCGACGGTGCTGCTGGTGCTGCTGGGTCCCGATCCCGAGCGCCTCGTCGCCGAAGAAGCGGATGCCGGTGCCCCGGCGCTCACCGAAGACACGGGCGAGCCCGTCAGCGGGTCGATCCCCCTTCGACCGGCTCGGGGGCCGGGCTCGCGGAGGGGCATCTTCCGCACGATGTGGGAGTACCGCCGTCTCCTGTCGCGCCTCGGCCTCGCGGCGGCGTCGCTGGCGGCCGTGCGGTCCGCGCGTCAGCTGGTGCTGCCGCTCTGGGGCGTCTCGATCGGCCTCGACGCGTCATCCATCGCCCTCATCGTCGGCATCTCGGGCGCGCTCGATTTCGCGCTGTTCTACGCGAGCGGCCAGGTCATGGACCGCTTCGGTCGGCTCTGGGCGGCCCTGCCGGCGATGGTGCTGATGGGACTCGGGTTTCTCGCGCTGGCCTTCACCCACGACCTGCCGACCGCCGCCATGTGGTTCGCGGCGTTCGCGATGGTGCTGGGCGTGGGCAACGGCCTGTCGTCCGGCATCCTGCTCACGCTCGGGGCCGATGTCGCGCCTCGTCAGGATCCCGCGCCCTTCCTGGGGTCGTGGCGCACGCTCACCGACGCCGGCGGAGCGGTGACGCCGCTTCTCGTGTCGGCTCTGACGGCGGCGTTCTCGCTCGCCCTGGCCACCGGATTCGTCGGGGTCGTCGGCCTGCTCGGCGCCGTCGCATTCGTTCGGTGGGTTCCCCGGTTCGTGCCCAAGGGCAAGCCCGAATCAACGACGGAGCCGTGACGAGGGGCGTGGGCACCAACTGGGCCGGCAACCTGACGTACCGCGCGAGCGACCTCGCCCGACCGACGAGCGTCGAGGAACTGGCGGTCGTGCTGCGCGGCGCCGATCGCGTGCGGGCGCTCGGCAGCCGCCACTCGTTCAACGGCATCGCCGACACCGCTGGCCTGCTCGTCTCGGTGGCCGGCCTGCCCGCGCGGGTCGACGTCGACGCCGGGGCGAGGGTCGCCAGGGTGGCGGCCGGGATGCGGTACGGCGATGTGGCCGTCGAGCTCGAGGCCCAGGGCTGGGCCCTCGCGAACCTCGCATCGCTCCCCCACATCTCCGTCGCCGGCGCCGTGGCGACCGGCACGCATGGCTCGGGCGATCACGTCGGCTCGCTCGCGGCATCCGTCGCCGGCGTCGAGTTCGTCACCCCGGCCGGGTCGGTGCACGCCCTCCGCCGCGGCGACGACGGCTTCGAAGGCGCGGTCGTGTCGCTCGGCGCGCTCGGGGTGATGGTCACCGTCGACCTCGACATCGTGCCCTCTTTCGACGTCGCGCAGGCGGTCTTCGAGGGACTGCCCTGGGACGGCGTGCTGGCCGACC
>NZ_DATMIO010000016.1:0-13857 GCF_035554235.1 Microbacterium sp.
ATGGGGCCCGCCTACGCGCCGGGAGAGGGGATGCGCCGGTTCCTGTCGGGCACGCCCCCGATCGTGGGCATGCTCGCCCTGCAGGACACGCTCGCCCTGATCGAGGGCGTCGGCATCGGCGCCATCCGCACGAAGTCGGTCGCCCTCACCGAGTTCGCCGTGCGGCTCTCCGACGCCCTGCTGGCTCCGCTCGGCGTCACTCTCGCCTCCCCCCGCGACGCGGCGCAGCGCGGTGGTCACGTGACCCTCGCCCACGAAGCGATGCGGGAGGTCACCGCCCGCCTGTGGACGAGGGACGTCATCCCCGACTACCGCGATCCGGGCGGCCTGCGCATCGGCCTCTCGCCCCTCTCCACCAGCTTCGCCGAGACGCTCGGCGGCATGCGCGCCGTGCGCGACGCGCTGCGCTGACCCGCGCACGTAGGCTGGCGAGACCGCCCGAAGGAGAGCGTCCATGACACCGACCGCGCAAACCTACGCGCCGATCGACGCCGCGATCGCCGCGCTGACCGAGGGCTCCCGCATCTGGAGCCATCTCACGCTGGGTCAGCGCGCCCGGCTCATGGAGCGCCTGCACGCGAGCGTGGCCGCGGTGGCAGAGGAATGGGCGGATGTCGCGTCCGACCTCAAGGGCGTCCCGGCCGGCCACCCGCTGCGCGGCGAGGAATGGCTTGGCGGACCCTATGCCGCGCTGGCATCGCTGCGGGCCTATGCCAAGACGCTCAAGACCCTCGAGAACGGCGGGAACCCACTCGACGACGTGCGCGTCGACGAGGCGCCCAGCGGCGGCCTGCGGGCCCACGTCTTTCCCGCCGACCTCACCGATTCGCTGCTGCTCTCGGGCTTCACCGGCGAGGTGTGGTTCCGGCCCGGCGGGAGCATCGACGAAGCCCGCGCCTCGGCCGGGCTCGGCCAGCGGGATCCGACGACGCCGGGCGGCGTGGGTCTCGTGCTCGGTGCCGGGAATGTCACCTCGATCCCGGTGCTCGACGTGCTCTACGAATTGCTCGCGAGCAATCGCGTCGCGATCCTCAAGGTCAATCCCACGATGGATCCGCTCGTCCCGGTGTTCGAGCGGGCGCTCGCGCCGCTCATCGAACCGGGCTTCGTGCGCGTCGTCACGGGCGGGACCGAGGTCGGCGAGTACCTGACGGCCCACGCGGGCATCGACCACGTGCACGTCACCGGCTCGGCCGCGACGTTCGACGCGATCGTGTGGGGCGCCGGCGACGAGGCCCACACGCGCCGCGCCGACGGCGCCCCGAGACTGCGCACGCCGATCACGAGCGAGCTCGGCGGGGTATCGCCGATCATCGTGGTTCCGGGCGTCTGGAGCGACGCCGACCTGCGCTTCCAGGCGGAGCACGTGACGACGATGCGACTGCAGAACAGCGGGCACAACTGCGTGGCCGCACAGGTCGTGATCCTCTCCTCGGAATGGCCGCAGCGCGATGCCTTCATGGCGGCGCTGCGCACGGCGTACGCCGCCGCCCCCGCACGGCCGGTCTGGTATCCCCGCGCCGATGAGAAACTCCAGGCGGCGGCATCCGCCTACCCGGCCGCGGAGTGGTTCTCCGATCGCTCGCGCGCGATCGTCTCCCTCACCCCCGGCGATGCCGCCTCGGCGCTCGAGGAGACGGAGTACTTCTCCCCCGTGCTCGGCGTGATGCCACTGCCCGGAGTCGGGCAGGAGTTCGTCGACGCCGCCGTGGCGCACGCGAACGAGAAGCTCATGGGCACCCTGGGCGCCAACATCCTGATCGACCCGGCCACGCAGAGGGCGCTGGGCGACGGATTCGAGCGCGCGATCGCCGACCTCCGCTACGGCAGCATCGCGATCAACGCGTGGACGGGCTTCGGGTACTTGACTCCGGCGCTGACGTGGGGCGCGTTTCCCGGGAGCACGCTGGAGGAGGTCGGCAGCGGCATCGGGGTCGTGCACAACGCACTGCTGCTCGAGGGCGTCGAGCGCTCGGTGTGCCGCGGCCCGTTCCGTCCCTTCCCGCGATCCCTCGGGTCGATGATCAGGTTCCTGAGCGTGTCGAAGGGTTCGCTGCTGCCCAAGCCGCCGTGGTTCGTGACCTCCCGCACGGGCGCGGAGGTCAGCGAGGGCTTCACGCGCTTCCGCATGGACGGCAACATCCCGCGCATGATGGCGACGCTGGTCAGCGCGTTCCGCGCGTGAGCGGGAGCGCCGGCCTCAGCACAGCGGTGGGATCGAACTCGAGTCGATCGGCCCGGTCACCCCGCCACGAAGTAGAGGCGCTTGTTGACGAACTCATCCATCGCGAGCGGCCCGAGCTCGCGACCGAAGCCTGAGCGCTTGACTCCTCCGAACGGGATCTCGGCGCCTTCGCCCAGCCAGTTCACGTTCGCCATCCCCACCTCGAGACGCTGCGCGACGTTCGCCGCGCGTTCGACATCCGTGCTGAACACCAGGCCCCCGAGACCGTAGGCCGTGTCGTTCGCCAGCTCGAGCGCCTCATCGTCCGACGCCACTTTGTAGACCACCGCGACCGGGCCGAAGAGCTCCTCCGAGTAAGCGCGCATGTCTTTCGTGACGCCGGTGAGAACTCCGGGCGAGTAGTAGGCGCCCGGGCCGTCGCTCAAGCTGCCGCCGGCGTGCAGCGTCGCACCTTTGCTGACGGCATCCTGCACCTGCTCGTGCAGCGACTCGGCCGCGCGCCGTGACGAGAGCGGCGGGTATTCCGCCAGATCGACCGATCGAGCGTGCTCGGTCAGCTTCGTCACGAAGTCGTCGTAGATGTCGTCCATGACGATCATGCGCTTGTTGGAATTGCAGACCTGGCCCCCGTTGTAGATGCGGTAGTTCCAGGCGACGCTCGCCAGCTTGTCGAGGTCGTCGGTGTCGAGCACGACCATCGGATCGGATCCGCCGAGTTCGAGCACGCACTTCTTGAGGTTCTTGCCGGCGATCGATGCGACGATCGACCCCGCGCGTTCCGAGCCGGTCAGTGAGACCCCCTGTACCCGCGGATCGGCGATGATGCGTTCGATCTGTTCGTGCGAGGCGAAGACGTTCGTGTAGACGCCGTCCGGGAGCCCGGCGTCCTTCATGATCTGCTCGAGCGCGAGCGCCGACCGCGGCACCGACTCGGCGTGCTTCAGGATGATCGTGTTGCCGAGCATGAGGTTCGGTGCCACGAATCGGGAAACCTGATAGAACGGGTAGTTCCAGGGCATGATCCCCAGGAGCGGACCGATCGGGAGCTTCTGCACGACGGCGGTGCCGCCCGCATACGAGTCGATCGGCTGATCGGCCAGCAGCGCCGGGCCGTTGTCGGAGAAGTAGTCGTAGATCGTCTTGCAGAAGTTCAGCTCGCTGGCGGCATCCTTCGGCGACTTGCCCATCTCCTGCCGGACCGTGCGCGCGAGGTCGTCGGAGCGCTCGGCGATCAGCTCGCCGATGCGCCGGACGATTGCGGCCCGCTCAGTGATCGGCATGCTCCGCCATAGCGAGTAGCCCGAGGCCGCCGCTGCGAGGGCGGCGTCGATCTGCTCGTCGGTTGCCGTGGCGAAGCTCTCGACGACCTCTCCGGTCGACGGGTCGGTCACCTGGTACGGGGCGCTGGTCATGGGGATCACCTTGATCTGGAGTCGGGAGGGGGGAATGAGCGAGCGAACCGACGCCGGCCGCCGTTCGTTGCCGGAGAAGGTTGCGATCAGTCTCGAACCTATCCGTTTCCGAGGTGTTTCTTGACGATCACGATCTGCTCGGCTGCCGCCGCGACCGATCGAGTCACTCAGAGGCCGGCGTTGTAGTGCGCGGCCACGGTGGCGGGCGACAGCACACTGCTGTACACGGCCACTTCGTCGATCGTGCCGTTGAAGTAGTGCACCGCGGAGGCGCTCCGACCGATGTTGATCACGGCCGACGCTGTCAGTGCGGCGGTGTTGCCCGTGGCCGTTCCCACCGCGGCTCCGTCGACGTACAGCGTCAGGGCTCCGGTGGCCTGCACGCGGGTGAAGACCACGTGGTGCCAGCCCCCGTCGTTGTAGGTCGCCGGGCTGATCGCGCTGGTGTCGGGGTTTCCGGTGCCGGCGACGACCTTGCCGGAACACAGTGACACGCCGAAGTCGTTCAAGGTTCCACTGGATTCGGCATCCACGAGCCCCGCTCCCTGCCACCAGTTGCTGCAGTGCGGCTGGCCGAAGTCGTTCGAGAAGTTCTGCGTCGATTTGAACCAGAGCTCTACGGAGAAGTTGCCGGAGATCTGCCGGGTCGCGGTCGCATAGTCGTCCACCCCGTCGAACTGCACGGCGGTGCTGGAGTCGCCCGCGATCGCACCGCCGACGCCCATGGTCGGTGCTCCGACATACGTGCCGTTGTTGTTGGTGGCGGTGATGTCGTCCATCGGGAGGGCGGAGGATGCTTCGCCCAAGCGCCAGTGACTGAGCAGGCCGGGCGTCGCCGCCAGGATCTCGGAGTAGGTGCCCGCGAGGTCGGAGAGTTCCCCCGGGGTGAGCACGCGATCGTAGAACCGCACTTCGTCGATCGCGCCGTTGACCTGGTCGACGGCGGCGCCGCCCCACTTCGCACGGCCGATCACCGTGTGGCCGCCGGCCTTCCAGGCGGTTGTGGCGGTCGCGCTTCCCTGTGCGACGCCGTTGACGTAGAGCGAGATGGTGTTCGCCTGCTTGTTGTAGACGCCGACGACGTGGTACCAGGTTCCCACGACCGGCGCCGAGCCGTTCACCTGCGCGAGCACCGAGGAGGTGGAGTCGGCGCCGCGTTGCGAGAAGGTGAAGACGCCGCCGGTGAGCTGCAGGTAGAAGGGACTGATGTTCGTGCCGTCGATGCTGGCGAAGGTCTGGGTGCCGGTGAGGGTGGTGGGCTTCACCCACGCGGCGACGGTGTAGCTCTCGCTGCTGTCGATGACCGGGTTCGCGACATCCACCCAGCTGGAAGCCGTTCCGTTCAGGTTCAGGGCGGCGGCACCGACTTTGCCGGTCGTCCAGCCGGCGCCCGCCTGAAGGGTTCCGGTGTTGTTGTTGCCGAAGGAGTCCACGGCGGAGGTGCCCGCCCCCGCGTTGAACGCCCAGTACGCGCCATAGGGGGTATGGGCGACGTTCGAGCTCGAGGCGGTGTGCGCGTTGCCGACGTTGTCGGTCACGACGTACTGGTATCTGTTGCAGGTTCCGGCCGGAACGGTGTCGACGACGGGTGAGGTCGGGTTGGTGCCGCCGGAGACCGTCGCGAATGCGCCGTACGTGCCGCAAGTCAGCCCGACGAGCGGGGCGCTGGAGCGCTGGAGGAGGCGGGTGCCGACGCCGGATCCGGCATCCGTTCCGGTGGTGAAGCCCACCGAGACGGTCGTGCCTCCCGTGCTGCCGTCGACGTACGAGACGGTGCCCGCGGTCGGCGCGGTGTTGTCGGCGGTGAGCGTGAGCGGCGAGCTCGCGGATGCCGTGCCGGCGTTGCTGGTCGCCGTGACGCCTATCGTTCCCGGCGCCGCGGGCGCACCCGACCACGAGTACGTGTTGACCCCGAGCGCGCCGGGGGTCGACGTCCAGCTCGTTCCCAGGGCCGGGTAGGTGTAGCTCGCGATGCCCGAGGCGGAATCGGTCGCGGTGCCGGTGACCGTGAACGACCCCGAGGCCGCCGACCCGCGGTAGTACACCGTCGACCCCGAGCTCCAGTAGGTGTTCGTGAACGCCGAGAAGGCCAGCGGCGGGGCGCTGGGCGCCGTGCTGTCGACCTTGACGTCGCCACTGGTGTAGCTCGTGGGGTTGCCGAGCGTGTCCGCGACCGTGTATCGGTAGCGGTAGCACGCCTGATCCGCGACGGTGTCGGACTTCGGCGAGACCGGATCGGTTCCACCGGAGACGAGGCTGTAGCCGCCGAACGTCCCGCACACCCCGTTAGCGGTGCCACCCGCCGAGGTGAGGGTCGCGGTGGCGCGGGAGAGCGTCGCGCCGGCGGCGGCGATCCCGCTGGGGTCGGTGCCGGGGCTGAAGGCGATGCTGAGGGCGGTCGAGGTCGAGTATCGCGCACCCGTGCCGGTGAGCCCGGCGGCATCCACCGACCCTCCGCTCGGTCCCGAGACGTCGCCGGCGGCCGAGCTGCCGAGCTGGTAGTGGTTCGTGACATCGGTCTGAGTCAACGCGCTGGTGTAGAACGACACCTCGTCGAGCGAGCCTGTGTACCAGCCGCCGTAGTTGCCGTCCGTACTGTTCAGGATGGCCCCGACGGAGAAGCCGTACATGCTCATCACCGTGCCGCGCGTGGCGGCCTGCGGCGTCAGTGCGACGCCGTCGATGTACAGCGTGAGCGTGGTGCCGTTGTAGGTGAGCACGACCTGGTGCCACGCGCCGTTGTTCACCGCCGCCGGCATCGTGAATTGCTTGTCGTTGCCGTTGCCGAACCCCCACGCCGTCATGGACGCGCCGCCCGCGTCGATCCACAGGCCGTACTGCTGCGTGTTGCCGCCGCTCCCATAGGCGAAGAGCACCTGCCGAGCCGCGCTCGAGGTCTTGAACCAGAGCTCGGTGGAACGGACCGAGGCCCCGACCGGGATGCCGGTGGTCCCGGTCATCTGCACGTGGTCGTTGACCCCGTCGAACTGGGCAGCGGCGTTCGGGTCGGCAGGCAGCGCCCCCGAGACTCCGAGGACCACCCCATTCTTGTAGTCGCCGGGGTTGCTGCCCTTGCTGTCGAGCGCACGGGGATAGGTCGACGGCGTCACCTGGAAGTTGTCGAGGTGGATGCCGGTGGTGTTGGACTTTGCAGCGCTGGAGGCGTTCGCGCCGTCCATGATGCCCGCCCTGCCCGGCGCCGTGATCGTCGCGTCGGTTCCCTGTGTGGTCAGCACGCCGTTCACGTAAAGCTTGAGCGCGCTGCCCACCATCTCGAGCCGAATCCGGTAGGTCTCGCCGACGACGAGGGCCGGCTGCCCCGTCACGGAGCCCAGGCTCGACACCGTGCCGTTGGTGTACTTGATCAGGTTCCAGCTGGCGGTCGCCTGCTCCCAGCGCGCCAGGTAGAAGGTGTTGGTCGCCGTATTGATGCGCCCGGCGACCCCGACGACGTCACCGCCGAGGACGGAGCGGACGTTGAGGTCGGCCTCGACCGAATAGTCGGCGCTGGGCGGTGTCGCGGTGGCGTAGTCGATCGTGTAGCCGATTGTGGTTCCGGCCGGCCCGCCGCGCCGCACTCGGTTGGCGTCGCTGAGCCGCGCGTTCGAACCGCCCGCCAAGTGCGTCCAGGTCGCCCCGATCTCGCCGGTGTGGCTCGTCAGTGCCCCGGCTGCGCCCGTGAACGAGTCCGACGAGGTGAGCGTCGCGCTCCCCTCGCCGAAGCGCCAGTGGCTCAGGGCACCCGCCGTGGCGCTGACCGCACCCGCGTAGTCCACCTTCGACACGCTCGCGCTCGTCGCGATGTGCTGATTGCCCACGAGGTCGGTCACCACGTAGCGGTACATGTAGCAGACGGCGTTGGACACCTGGGAGTCGGTGTAGACCGACGTCGGGTTGTTCGACCCGATGTTGACGAAGGCGCTGAACGTGCCGCAGGTGCCGTTCGTCAGCTGCGCCGCCGAGCGCTGCAGTTGCCGGGTGGCGATTCCCGAGCCGCTGTCGGTGCCGGAGGCGAAGGTGACCGCGACCGAGCGCCCGGCCTGGTATCCGTCGAGGTAGCTGATGGATCCCGCGGTCGGTGCGGTCGAATCGTTCACGAACGTCAGGGTGGTGGTCGCCAGGTTGCCCACGGCATCCCGGCCGGTCACGACTTCGCTCGGGCTGCTCGTGGCGCCGGCGCTCCACGAGAACGGGTTCGAGACATAGGGGCCGCCGGCGGGCGTCGACACTGTGGACGGCGTATGGGTCCAGCCCGTGGTCGTGCCGGTCAATGCGGCGGTCTGGCTGGATGCCGGGCCCGAGCCGGCATCCGCGACCGCGTTGGTGAGGGTGAACGACCCCGCCGCCGTGCCACGGTAATAGACGGTGTCGCCGCTCTTGGCCGCGTTGCCGGTGACCCCCGAGAGCGTGAGGGCGTTGGTGGGAGGTGTGGTCTCGATGAGGGCGGTGCCGCTGAGCCCGCTCTCGGCGCCCGCCCAATTGGTCGCGAAGCGAGGCGTGACGGTGTACTTCCACGAACCCGGAGGCACCGAGGTCTCGACGCAGCTCGTCGCTGTGACGATTCCGGTGCAACCGCTGAGTACGGTCTGCGGTGCGAGGGTGCCGGCGTCGTATCGCCTGATCTGGTAGCCGGTGACCGCGTGGCCGGTGGCGAGCGTGGATGCCGTCCACGTGACCGTCACCGATGCACCCGCGACGCTGACGCCCGGCGTCGCCCCCGCATTGACCGACGTGGCCGCGGACGCACCGTTGCCGCCAGGGGCGGTCGTCGCGAGCCAGTATGCCCAGGCACCGGCGCCGAGGAGCACGAGCATCACCGCCGTCACGAGCGTCGCGACGGGGCGGTTTCGGCGAGTCGACGGTGCGCCCATCAGCCCGCCGCCAGATACACGGTGAAGGTGGCCCCCTGGCAGGCGTTCGCCGCCGCGACGCTCATCGACAGCGCGTCATCGAGGGTGATGGCGAGGCTTCCATCGGTGAGGCCGACGCGCGCCGGCACGCTCCAGCCGGTGCCGCCATTGGTCTGCGTGGTGAACGACAGGGCGGCGACACTGCAGCCGGCGTGCGCGCCATCGACGGCGAAACCGCCGGTTCCCTGCGAGGTGTCGAGCGACAGCGAACCGATCTGCGCCGCGATGGTATTGGGGTTGGTGGCCGTCAGCACGACATCGGTCTGCGCGCCGGGGAAGAGGTCGGCGGCGGGCGTGCCCGGGCTGAGCGCCAACGGGTCGAGATCGCCGGTGTCGCCCGCGCCCGCCCCGGCTGCGCCGGAGGTCCAGTACGCATGGGCGACCCCGCCGGCCGTGAGGGCCACGGCGGCGACCGCGACGCCGACGAGCACGACAAGACCCGGGCGAGGGGAACGGCTCACGACTCCAATCTCCCCGTGGCGGTGTAGCTGAGCACGAGCGTGGCGTCTTTGCAGCCGTCCTGGTTCGCGTCGGCGTCGACCATGCCGACGCGTGGCCAGTCGCTCTCGGGGATGTCGAGCTGTGCGAGCGTGCGGGTGTCGCCGGGTTCCACCCGCGGCTCGACTGCTCCGTCGAGCTGCTCGACGACGAAGTCGTCGACGGTGCACGGCAGCGATGCCGTGGCGTTCGGCGCGTCGACCGATCTCACGGTGACGACCAGCTCCGAGATGAGGAGTGTCTCGCCGTGCGGGTTCGAGATGCTCAGGTCGAGGGGCACCAGGATGCCGGGGCCCACCGGCTCGGAGAGATCACCCGCGACGGCGAATGTGCGGTCGTGATCGGCCTCGCCGTCCCCCGACCCTTCGAGCGCGACGTTGCCGGACTGGCTGATGCACCGGGTGAGAAGCAGCCCGAGTGTGAAGGCGCCGATGACCGCGACCGCCCAGGCGATGATGCGCCAGAGTCGGGTGCGGCTCATCGGAGCCTCCTCACGATCGGAAAAGAGCCCCGTCGCGCGGCGGGGCCGGGGGATGGCGAGCCGGTGTGTGAACCGGCCCGCCATCACCCGCGGGTCACTGTGCGGTGTACGCGAGCGTGACCGTGGCGTCCTTGCAGTCGTCCTGGTTCTCGCCCGTCTTGTTGTTGAACGCGATGGTGGCGCCCGTCCACGAGCCGACGTTCGTACCGATCGGGATCGAGGCGTTGACTGTCATGACGGCGTTCGCGAGCGTGTAGTCGGTCACCTCGCAGGTCGGGCCACCGTCGACGCTGTCGATGCTGGCGGTGACCGTCGAGACGTACACGGGCTCGTCGTTCGCGTTGGTGAACGTGCCGCTCAGCGTCTGTGCCGCGCCCCCGGGACGGAGGTTCGTGATCACGCTGGTCTGGTTGATCGTGATCGACTCGCTGGTGCCGGTCGTGGCCGATCCCGTGCCCGTCCCGCCCGCGGTCCAATACGCGTACGCGATTCCGGCGCCGCCCAAGAGCACGACGGTGGCGGCTGCGATCACGATGAGACGCTTGGTGCTCTTGCGCATTTCTCTACTCTCTTGTCGTCGGGGAGACCAGACATGTCGGCGAGTCGTCTCTCCCCGAGCACGACCCGACAGCTGCAGCACTTCGGACGATATCAGGAGGCTCGGTAAACGCGTACCGTCCCATCCGCGAACCGATCGGTCGCGGCGACGAGGGCGGCGGTGATCCCGGATTCGGTCGCGGAGTGACCCGCGTCATCCACCACCACGAGCTCCGCGTGCGGAAGAGCCCGGTGCAGATCCCAGGCCGTCATGATCGGCGTGCAGACGTCGTAGCGTCCCTGCACGATCACGGTCGGGATGTCGCGGAGGATGCCGGCATCCTGGATCAGCTGTCCCTCTCGCAGCCAGCCGCCGTGCATGAAGTAGTGGTTCTCGATGCGCGCGAATGCCGTGGCCGTGCGACGTTCGGCCATGTTCGACACGAGGTCGGGATCGGGCCGCAGAGTCAGCGTCGAGGCCTCCCACGTGGTCCACGCGACGGCCGCGGGCACGTGCACCGCCGGGTCGGGGTCGGTGAGGCGCCGATGGTAGGCCTCGATCAGCCGCGAGCGCTCGAGCACCGGAATGGGCTCGATGAAGTGCTCCCACAGGTCGGGGAAGATCGCCGAGGCGCCGCCCTCGTAGAACCACTCCAGCTCGTGCCGGCGCAGGGTGAAGATCCCCCGCAGCACGAGCTCGGTCACGGCAGCGGGATGGGTCTGCGCGTACGCCAGCGCAAGCGCGCTGCCCCACGATCCGCCGAAGACCTGCCATCGCGCGATGCCGAGGTTCTTGCGCAGCAGCTCGATGTCGGCGACGAGGTGCCACGTCGTGTTGTGCCGCATGTCGGCACCGGGCCCGCTCGCGTGCGGGGTGCTGCGCCCGCAGCCGCGCTGATCGAACAGCACGATGCGGTACTTCTCGGGGTCGAACAGCCGGCGGTGCCACTCGGTGGTGCCCGCGCCCGGACCGCCGTGCAGGAAGACCACGGGTTTGCCGTCGGGGTTGCCGCTGCACTCCCAATAGACGCGGTGCCCGTCGCCCACGAGCAGCATGCCGCTCTCGTACGGCTCGATCGCGGGATAGAGCGAGCCGAGCGCGGTCATAGGCTGCTCCCCGGCACCGAGAAGGTGTCGCAGGCCTGCACACCGCCCTCGTACCCTTCGGCGAACCAGCGCTGGCGCATCTCGCTCGAGCCGTGCGTCCACCCCTCTGGGTTGACGGCACCCCCGGATTCGGCCTGGATGTGGTCATCGCCGACCGTGGCGGCCGCGTTGAGCGCGTCTGCCATCTGCTGCGGGGTCGGGGCCTCGAGGAAGGGCACGCCGCTGGCGTCCTCCTGCTCGGTCATGGCGCCGACCCACGCGCCGGCGAAGCAATCGGCCTGCAGCTCGGTGCGCACGCTGTTGCTGTCGGGCCCCGTGCCGTTGTTCGGGTACTGCTGCATGATGCCGGTGATCTGCTGCACGTGGTGGCCGTACTCGTGGGCGAGAACGTACAGCTGCGACAGCGAGCCCGCGGTCGCGTCGAACCGCTCGCGGAGCAGGGCGAAGAAGGTCGGGTCGACGTAGACCGTCTCTTCGGGCGGGCAGTAGAAGGGGCCGGTGGCGTTGGATGCCGTGCCGCACTGCGTTCCGGTCTGTCCGTCGACGATGATCAGTTGCGGCTCGCGGTAGCCCTCGACGTTCTCGGCCCAGAACTGGTCAATGGCGAGGGATGCCGCGGCCAGCCGGCAGTCGTCGCTCTCGTTGGCGTCGGCACCGGTCTCGCAGTTCGCGATCTCCGAGCCGCCGGTCTCGGGAGCCGTGCCTCCGCCCCCGCCGAGCAGGGCGGAGAAGTCGCCGCCCGTCAGCAGCTGCAGGATGAGCACCGCGACCGCGCCCAGGCCCACCACGCCGCCGCCGGCGACCGCGGCGGTGCGCCCGCGGCGCCTCGCCTTGTTTCCTCCGACATTGGCGTTCTCGTTGAACGTCATGCCCTTACGGTAGTTGACACACCGGCCTGCGCGCTGTCGCGGCGCCAGGCAGAATGGAAGCAACGAAGGAGCTGGGATGAGCGACACCATGGGCGTGACGGATGCCGCCGCGCTGCGCGCGCCGCACGATCACTCCGCCGAGGCCGGGCTCGAGACGAGCCCTCTGCACCTGCCGCACCCCGCGGCGGAGTGCCCGAAGTGCTTCGTCGAACTGCAGCGCGACCGCGACTGGTGGCTCGCCCGTCCCGCCGGCTCGCGGCTCGTCGGCCTCGTCGTCGCGCGCGACGGCATGCCGCCCGTGGTCGAGCAGCGCGACGACCTGACGCGCTTCGGCGTTCCGATCGAGGGGTTCCGGCATCCTGCGCCCGACATCCTGGAATCGTGGGAGGAGCGCCTGAACCGCTTCTTCGGCACCGTGCGCTCGGGCGACGTGCTCGTGGTCACGAGCGTGCACGCCCTCGGCCGCGACATCGACGAGGAGACGCGCACGGTCGCCGAGCTGCGTCGCCGCGGGATCATGGTCAAGGTGCTCGGCCACGGCGGCCGCCACCTCTACGACGCCGGGCGCTGACTCGAGGCGGGCATATCGCCCCGCAGGCGCTACTGCGCGCCCACGTACTGACGCAGATGGGTCGCAGTCAGGGTCTTTCCGCTCTTCACGAGCTCCGCGGGCGGACCCTCGAAGACGATCGCGCCGCCGTCGTGGCCGGCGCCCGGCCCGAGATCGATGATCCAGTCGGCATGCGCCATGACCGCCTGATGGTGCTCGATGACGATGACGCTGTTGCCGGCGTCGACGAGGCGGTCGAGCATCGCGAGCAGGTTGTCGACGTCGGCGAGGTGCAGGCCGGTGGTCGGCTCGTCGAGCACGTAGATCGCGCCCTTCTTCGCCATGCTGATCGCGAGCTTGAGGCGCTGGCGCTCCCCACCGGAGAGTGTGTTGAGCGCCTGCCCCAGGGTGATGTAGCCGAGACCGACGTCGATCAGGCGGGCGAGCATCGTCTGGGAGACGCCCTTCGGGAAGAACTCGGCCGCCTCGGCCACCGACATCGCCAGCACCTCCGCGATGTTCTTGCCGTCCAGGCGGTACTCGAGCGCCTCGTCGGAGAACCCCGTGCCCCCGCATACCTCGCACAGCGTCTCGACGCTCGACGTGAAACCGAGCTCGGTGATGATGACGCCGAGGCCCTTGCACGCCGGGCAGGCGCCCTCGGAGTTGGCGCTGAAGAACGCGGGCTTTACGCCGTTCGCCTTCGCGAAGGCGGCGCGGATGCCATCGAGGAGGCCCGTGTAGGTGGCCGGGCTGCTTCGGCGCGACCCCTTGATGGCCGACTGATCCACCACGACGACGTCATCGAACGCCGGAACGTTGCCGTGGATCAGCGACGACTTGCCCGAGCCTGCGACGCCGGTCACCACGGTAAGCGTGCCGAGCGGAACATCGACATCGACGTTCTTCAGGTTGTGCTGGGTCGCCCCGCGGATCTCGAGCACGCCCTTCGGCGCGCGCACGGCGGGCTTGAGCCGGGCACGGTGGTCGAGGTGGCGACCGGTGAGGGTGTCGGACGAGCGGAGGCCCGCGACATCCCCCGTGAACATGATCTCGCCGCCGTTGCGGCCCGCCCCCGGCCCGAGGTCGACGACGTGATCGGCGATGTCGATCACTTCGGGCTTGTGCTCCACGACGAGCACGGTGTTGCCCTTGTCGCGCAGCTGGCGCAGCAGCTCGTTCATCCGCTGGATGTCGTGCGGGTGCAATCCGGCGGTGGGCTCGTCGAACACGTACGTGATGTCGGTGAGGCTCGAGCCGAGGTGGCGGATCATCTTCGTACGCTGCGCCTCGCCGCCCGAGAGCGTG
>NZ_DATMIO010000017.1:0-11516 GCF_035554235.1 Microbacterium sp.
CAGCTCTGCGACCGCTTGATCGTCGTCGACAAGGGCCGGATCATGGCGGAGGGGACGCCATCCTCGCTCATTCGCGAGCATTCCTCGCGCGAGGTGCTCGAGGTGCGATTCGGCTCCGACCGCAACCAGCGGATCGCCCCACGGCTGGAGGGCATCGGCGACCGGGTCGAGGTGCTGCCCGACCGCGTGCTCATCTACGCCGACAACGGCGAGAAGGCGCTCGAGCGCGTCACCGAACTCGGTCTCGACCCGATCACCTCGCTCGTGCGCCGCTCGAGCCTCGAAGACGTGTTCCTCCGCCTCACGGGAAGGTCGCTGGTCGAATGAGCGCCCCTCGTGCGTCGGGGGCGCCGCCGGGCGCGGCATCCGCTCTCGCCCAGCCCACGCTCGACCAGCTCCGCACGGAGGCCATGGAGTGGGGGCGCAAGCCGCGTGCGCGCGGCGCCTGGTACGTCACCGAGCACATGCTGCGCGCGATGCGCGCGTACGGCTGGACGATCATCGTCGGCGCCCTGGGGCAGCCGATCCTCTACCTCCTCGGCCTCGCGGTGGGTCTCGCGGCCCTCATCGACGCGCCGGTCGTGCAAGGGGGAGTCGAGGTTCCGTACCTCGTCTTCGTCGCCCCGGCCCTGCTCATGACCTCGACGATCGCCGTCGCGAGCGAAGAGTTCACCTACCCGGTCATGGCCGGGTTCAAGTGGCGGCGGTACTTCTTCGGTTTCAACGCGTCGCCGCTGTCGTCGCCGCAGATCGCGACGGGGGTCGTCTTCGGCGCGGCCGCCCGCATGGCGGTCGTCGCGGTGGCGTACACCGCGTTCCTCTATCTCTTCGGCGCCATCCCCGACCTCTCCCGCGGCTGGCTGACGATCCTCGTCGCCCTCGTGGCGGGCCTGGCATTCGGCATTCCGCTCATGGCCTACGCCGGATCGATCGAAGACGACAAGGGCCAGTTCGCGCTCGTGCAGCGCTTCATCTTCATGCCGATGTTCCTCTTCTCGGGCACCTTCTACCCGCTCGTCACCCTGCCGCTGTGGCTGCAGTGGATCGGGTGGGTCTCGCCGCTCTGGCACGCGTCGGAGCTCGGCCGGTTCCTGACCTACGGGCTGCCGATCGCGCCGCTCATGCTTGTCGTCCACGTCGTCTACCTCGTCGGCCTCACCGTCGTCGGCTACATCCTGGGCCGTCGCATCTTCGAGCGGAGGCTGGCCAAGTGACCGCCCTGACCGAGGCCCCCCGCCGCGTCGGCGGCGTGCGCGCCCTCTGGGCCGGAAACCCGGGCGCGGTCGTGCAGCGCGGCCTGATCGCCGCGCGCTCGTCGAGCTGGGTGGTGGTGCTGTCGGGCTTCTTCGAGCCGGTGTTCTACCTCGCGTCGATGGGCATCGGCCTCGGCGCGCTGATCGGCGACGTGCAGACCTCGGCCGGTGTCGAGGTCTCGTACGCCGCGTTCATCGCCCCCGCCCTGCTCGCCGTCTCGGCGATGAACGGGGCGATCTACGACTCCACGTGGAACGTCTTCTTCAAACTCAACTACGGCAAGCTCTACGAGGGCATGCTCTCGACGTCGCTCGGTCCGCTCGATGTCGCGCTCGGCGAGATCCTGTACGCGCTCATGCGCGGCCTGCTCTACGCCACCGGCTTCATGATCATCATGCAGATCTTCGGGCTCAACCTCGCGTGGACGGCGGTCCTCGCGCTGCCGGCCGTGCTGCTCATCGCCTTCGGGTTCGCCAGCCTCGGCATGGCGGTGACGAGCTACATGAAGGCGTTCCAGCAGATGGACTGGATCAACTTCGTGCTGCTGCCGATGTTCCTGTTCTCCGCCACGCTCTACCCGATCACGGTCTACCCCGAATGGGTCCAGGTGATCGTGCGGATCTTCCCCCTGTACCACGGCGTCGAGCTCGTGCGCGGCCTGACCACGGGTGCCCTCTACTGGGGGATGCTGTGGAGCGTCCTCTACTACGTCGTGATGATCGCCGTCGGCCTCGTCTTCACGACGAAGCGGCTGCGGGCGCTTTTCCTCGACTGAGCAGCGAGAACGACGGATGCCGCGTGGTTCGCGGCGGCACGAGAGTCGAGTTCAGCCGCGCCTCAGCGCCAGACGAGCGCGATGCCCGCATTGAGCAGAGTCAGGATGCCGATCGCCCAGAACATCGCCGGCGGCAGCGAGCCGGTCTTGCGCTGGCGGACCGACCCCATCCCGATCAGCGCGCCGATGACGAGCAGCACGACGAGCTTGACGCCGAGCTTGGCGTAGTTCAGGTCGTGGTCGAGGCCCCACGGCGCGGCGAGAACGAGCCCCGCGATCCCCGCGATGGCGAGGCCGATGTCCATCAGCCGCGTCACCTGCACCCGGCGGTTGTAGACCTCGACCGCCCACGAGCCGAACAGCACGGCGAACCCGCTGAGGTGCACCAGAACGACGACGGACCGGAGGGTTACGAGGGGATCCATGGCACTCACGGTATTACCCTTGGGCGGTCGCCCGCCACCAAGGCGGGCACGCGCCCGCTCAGCCGCGCAGTTCGCGGAGCACGAGCGCCGTGCGCACGGCCGCATCCGCGGCTTCGGCGCCCTTGTCCTCGATCGAGCCGGGCAGGCCCGCCCGGTCGAGGCCCTGCTGCTCGTCGTCGAGGGTCAGCACGCCGAAGCCGACGGGTCTGCCGGCGTCGAGAGCGACGCGTGTCAGGCCCTCGGTCGTGGCGGCCGACACGTACTCGAAATGCGGGGTGCCGCCGCGGATGATGACGCCCAGCGCCACGACCGCGTCCGCGCCGCCCGCGAAGGCGGCCTGCGCCGCCAGGGCGAGCTCGAACGACCCCGGAACCCGCACCAGGCGGTGCGTCGCCCCCGCGGCATCCAGCGTGCGCACCGCGCCGTCGATGAGTCCGTCGGTGATGACGTCATGCCACATGCCCGCGATCACGACGACGTCGAGGCCCGTGCCGTCGACGGTGCCCGCGGCGGGCGCGCCCTTGCCGCTCATCGCTCGCCACCCAGACGCTCGAGTGCCTCGGCGATCTCGTCCTGTCCGATCACGTGTCCCATCCTGTCGCGCTTGGTCTGGAGGTATTGGTGGTTGTTCGGCCCGATGCCGACGATGAGCGGCACCTGCTCGACGACTTCGAGCCCCAGCTCGCGCAGCTGCGTCACCTTGTCGGTGTTGTTGGTCAGCAGGCGCACCCGCTCGACCCCGAGGTCGGCCAGGATGCCGGCGGCCGCGGCGTAGTCGCGGGCGTCGGCCGGCAGCCCCAGCGCGAGGTTCGCATCGACGGTGTCGAGGCCGCGCTCCTGCAGGCTGTAGGCACGCAGCTTGTTGATGAGGCCGATGCCCCGCCCCTCGTGGCCGCGCATGTAGATGACGACGCCGCCCTCGCGCTCGATGGCATCCAGCGCGGCGTCGAGCTGGGGACCGCATTCGCACTTCAGCGAGCCGAACGCCTCGCCGGTCAGGCACTCGGAGTGCACGCGCACGAGCGGCGCCTCGGAGAGCTCGCCCGAGACGACGGCCATGTGGTCGGTGCCCGTGACCCTGTCTTTGTACGCCAGGAACCGGAACTCCCCGTGCGCCGTCGGCACCGTCGCGTCGGCGCGCAGGCTGACCCGGCGACGATGCGGATGCATCGGCAGGGGTCGCGGCTCGGTCTTTTCCAGGTACTTCACGAGCTGCTCGATCGTGATGACCAGCACGCCGTCGCGCTTGCCCAGCTCCAAGAGCCCGGGCAGGCGCAGCATGCTGCCGTCCTCTGCGACGATCTCGGCGATCGCGGCCACGGGGCGCAGCCCCGCGAGGCGCATGAGTTCGACCGACGCCTCGGTGTGCCCTCCGCGCTCCCGTACGCCGCCGTCGACCGCGCGCAGGGGCAGGATGTGGCCGGGCCGGTTCAGGCTGTCGCGCGTCGACGAGGCGTCTGCGAGCACGTTCAGCGTGTGCGCGCGGTCGGCCGCGCTGATGCCGGTGGTGACGTTCTCGGCGGCGTCGACGCTCACGGTGTATGCGGTGCCGCGCGCGTCTTCGTTGACCGCGACCATCGGCGGCAGGTCGAGGCGATCGGCGATCTCGGCCGTCATGGGGGCGCAGATGAACCCCGACGACCAGCGCACGATCCATGCGATCCACTCCGGTGTCGCGAGCTCCGCGGAGATGACCGCGTCGCCCTCGTTCTCGCGGTTCTCGTCGTCGGCGACGATGATGGGGCGTCCCGCTTTGAGGGCCTCCAGGGCTTCTGGGATGGTGCCAAGGCTCATCGGGAGCCTCCTTCGTTCGTTGCGGTGCGGGGAGTGAAGGCGAGCAGGCGCTGCACGTGGCGGGCCAGGATGTCGGTCTCGAGGTTGACGCGATCGCCCCGCCCGCAGGCGCCGAGAGTGGTCGCGGTGAGGGTTTCGGGGATGAGCGAGACCTCGAACCACGGCGCCGGCTCGGACGGGGCGCTCACGTCGCTGACCGTGAGCGAGACGCCGTCGACGGAAATGGATCCCTTGTCGACCACGAGCGGGGCGAGTTCGGCGGGCAGCGCGACACGCAGCACGCGCCACTGGGCGCCGGGTCGCACCTCGAGCACCTCGCCGGTGCCGTCGACGTGGCCCTGGACGATGTGCCCGCCGAGGCGGCCGCCGGTGGCGGTGGCCCGCTCGAGGTTGACGGCCGAACCGACACCCAGCCCCGAGAGCGTTGACATGTCGAGGGTCTGCTTCATGACGTCGGCGGTGAACGACGCGGCATCCTGATCGACGACGGTGAGGCAGACGCCGCTCACGGCGATCGAGTCGCCGTGCGCGGCATCCGAGACCGCCACCGGCGCGTGGACGGTGAGCCGCACGCCATCGCCGGACGGTTCGATCGCGATGATCTCGCCGAGTTCCTCGATGATTCCGGTAAACATTCAGGCTCCTTCGGCCAGCGTGGCGTGCGCCCGCGGGTGATCGATCGGGGTGGCGACCACGAGCAGGTCGTCGCCGAGTCGCTGCATGTCGGTGACGGCGAGCCGTCGCGCCGCCGCGATCGTCGGCACCGCGATGTCGGTGAGCGCGAGGCGCCCGCCCCCGAGCAGCACGGGGGCGATGTAGGCGACCACTTCGTCGGCGAGTCCTGCCGCGATGAAGGCGCTCGCGAGTGTGGGTCCGCCTTCGACGAAGACGCGCTGCACGCCGCGCTGGTGCAGGTCGGCGAGCACGGTCTCGAGATCGTGGGAGGGGAAGAACAGCGGATGCCGGGGGTGCCGGCGGATCGCGGCATCCTGCGGCGTCTCACGTGCACCGATCACCACGGGCAGGGGCTGCGTGGCGTACGCGCCGTCCGGTCCCCGCGCCGTGAGCGCAGGGTCATCGGCCAGCACCGTGCCGGTGCCGACCACGATGGCGCCTGCGTCGGCGCGACGGCGGTGCACATCGGCGCGCGCCTCGGGCCCCGTGATCCACTGGCTCGTGCCGTCGTCGGCTGCGGCGCGCCCATCGAGGCTCTGGGCCCACTTGACCGTGACGTGCGGCCGCCCCAGGCGGGCGGCGGTGATCCAGGGTCCGATCAGCGCGCGCGCGGCATCCGCTTCGACACCGGCCTCGACATCCACGCCCGCCGCACGCAGCCGGTCGGCGCCCCCGTGCGAGTAGGCGACGGGATCATCGAGCGCGTAGACCACGCGGGTGACGCCGGCATCGATCAGGGCGAGCGCGCACGGACCGGTGCGTCCGGTGTGATTGCAGGGCTCGAGGGTGACGACCGCCGTCGCGCCTGCGGCGCCCCCGTGGGGGAGGTGGGAGAGCGCATCGACCTCGGCGTGAGCCGTGCCCGCGCCGCGATGCCAGCCCTCGGCGAGGGTGGTTCCGTCTCGCGCAAGGAGCACGGCGCCCACCTGCGGGTTGACCCCGACGGGTCCTCGCCCCGCGAGGTCGAGGGCGCGGCGCATCGCCGTGCGCTCCGCTTCGCTCGCTGCCATCCCGATCCTCCACTGAGGTGTCCGGGGTCGCGGCGGCGCGCATGCTCGCGCGCGTGCTGCCTCCCATCCGGACTCGCAGGCCTTCACCTGCATCACCGTCGGTTCCGGAATTCCACCGGATCAGCCGGGGCGGCATTCGAAATCATCGGATGCTGATGCCCTGGCTCGCGGACTGTCACCGCCGGTTCGGATTCTCACCGACCCCGGAGCACGTACTGCTCTGAGTGTAGTCAACGCCCCCTGCGCGAGTTCATTCCATGTCGTCGCATAAAGTTCTCGGTGACTTCGAAGGGGGCAGGCATCGGAGTCTCAGGTGCGCCGGCGCCCGTCTGCCGCGCACTCGTTGCATGATGAAGGAGACGCTTCTCGAGGGGGGAACCACATGACCGAGGCGCTCCGGCCGAGGCCCGGGTTCGAAGAGCTCGCGGCGCGCCCCTACGCGGACGTGCTCATCATCGGCGGCGGCATCAACGGCCTCGCGACCTTCCGAGATCTCGCAATGCAAGGGGTCGACGTCGCGCTCGTCGAGCGCGACGATTTCGTGAGCGGCGCGTCCGCGGCGTCATCGCACATGATCCATGGCGGCATCCGCTATCTCGAGAACGGCGAGTTCCGCCTCGTCCAGGAAGCCGTGACCGAGCGCAACGCGCTCCTGCGCCTCGCCCCGCACTTCGTGCGGCCGCTGCGCACCACGATCCCGATCTTCGCGACGTTCTCAGGAGTGCTGAGCGCTCCGCTGCGCTTCCTCCGCCACGGCGGCGGGAAGAGCCGCGAACGCGGCGCCCTGCTCATCAAGGCCGGCCTCGTCATCTACGACTCCTTCTCGCGCGGCGGCGGCAGGGTGCCGCGCCACACGTTCTACGGACGCCGGCGTTCGCTCGAAGAGCTGCCCGCGCTGAATCCCGCGGTGAAGTACACCGCGACGTACTGGGATGCCTCGCTCCACGATCCGGAGCGCCTCGCGATCGATGTGCTTCGGGACGGCCGGGCGGTAGGCGGCGCGCGTGCCCGCGCCGTGAACTACACGTCGGCCGTCGGTGTCGACCGGGGCCGCGTGATCCTCCGCGACGCCGAGACCGGCGGGGAGGTGGCGTTCGCGGCATCCGTCGTCGTCAACGCCTCGGGCCCGTGGACCGATCTCACGAACCTCTCGCTGGGCGATCCGACCCGCTACATGGGCGGCACCAAGGGCTCGCACATCGTGCTCGAACACCCCGAGCTGCTCGCCGCCACGGGCGGCCGCGAGCTCTTCTTCGAGAACGAAGACGGGCGCATCGTGCTCATCTATCCGATCAAGGGGCGGGTGCTGGTGGGCACGACCGATCTCGAACACGACATGGCCGATCCCCTGGTCTGCACCGAGGCGGAGGTCGACTACTTCGTCGATCTCGTCGCGCAGGTGCTGCCGGCGATCCCCGTAGACCGGTCGCAGATCGTCCACCGCTTCGCGGGCGTGCGACCGCTTCCCGGCCACGGCGACATGGCCCCAGGGTTCGTTTCGCGCGACTACCGCATCGAGGCCGAGCAGCTGACCGGCGGCGACGCCACCGTGCTGAGCCTCGTGGGGGGCAAGTGGACCACGTTCCGTGCGTCGGCCGAGAACCTCGCCGACCGCGCCCTCGCGCTGCTCGCCAGGCCGCGCCGCCGCTCCACGAAGGGCGTCTCGATCGGAGGCGGGCGCGGTTACCCGACGACGCCCGGGGAGCGCGCGCAGTGGATCTCGCAGCACGCGGACGGGCTTCCCGCCGACCGCGTCGAAACCCTGCTCGATCGGTACGGCACCTTCGCGGCGGAGGTGATCGCCGCGATCGTCGCCGACGACTCCGATGCACCGCTGGCGCTGCTTCCCTCGTACACCACGGGTGAGCTGCGGTTCCTCGCACGTGCGGAGGATGTCGTCCACCTCGACGACGTGCTGCTGCGCCGCACGAGCCTCGCCTTCACGGGAGCCGTCACGCAGGCCGCGGCCGCGGAGGTCGCTGAGGCGATCGCGCCGGTGGCGGGCTGGGATGCCGATCGCCGGGCGCTCGAGACGACCCGTGCCCTGGCGCTCGTTCACGCGGCAGACCCGACGTGGGACGGGGCGTCGCGCCGGGCGATAGCCTGACGCTGCCGGGCGCGGCGATGCGCGCCGACCATCGAGGCGGGCCGATCCCCGCGAGGAAGGAGCCGCGCGTGGCCGATCACGTGCTGGCCATCGACCAAGGGACCACCTCCACGCGGTCGATCGTGTTCGACGCGACGGGGGCCGTCGTCTCGGTGGCCCAGCGGGAGCACCGGCAGATCATGCCCCACGCGGGGTGGGTCGAGCACGATCCCGTCGAGATCTGGACGAACACCGAGTGGGTCGTCTCGGCGGCGATGTCTCAGGCGGGGCTCGGTTCGAGCGACATCGCCGGGATCGGCGTCACGAATCAGCGCGAGACCGCGATCGTGTGGGACAAGCGCACCGGCCGGCCCGTGCACAATGCTCTCGTCTGGCAGGACACCCGCACGCAGCCGCGCATCGACGCGCTCGCGGCCGAGGGCGGCACCGACCGGTTCGCGGGCGTCACGGGCCTCCCGCTCGCCACCTACTTCTCGGCCTCGAAGATCGCCTGGATCCTCGACCACGTGCCGGGCGGCCGCGCCGCCGCCGAAGCGGGAGACCTTCTCTTCGGCACGCCCGACACCTGGGTCGTGTGGAACCTGACGGGCGGCCGGCGCGGCGGCATCCACGTCACCGACGTCACCAACGCGAGCCGAACTCTGCTGATGGACCTGCGCACGCTCGACTGGTCGGACGACCTGCTCACGGCGTGGGGAATCCCGCGGGCGATGATGCCGCAGATCCGCTCGTCGTCGGAGGTCTTCGGCGAGGCGCGCCTGCCGGGTGCGGCCGACGGCGTGCCGATCGCCGGCATCCTCGGCGATCAGCAGGCGGCGACCTTCGGGCAGGCCGCGTTCGACGCCGGGGAGTCGAAGAACACCTACGGCACGGGCAATTTCCTGCTCGTCGGCACGGGGACCGACATCGTGCGTTCCGCACACGGTCTCATCACCACCGTCGCCTATCGCTGCGGCGACGAGCCCGCGCGGTACGCGCTCGAGGGCTCGATCGCGGTGACGGGTTCGCTCGTGCAGTGGCTGCGCGACAACCTCGGCATCATCCAGCGCTCCGAAGACGTCGAGGCGCTCGCGGCCAGCGTCGACGACAACGGCGGCGCGTACTTCGTGCCCGCGTTCTCGGGGCTGTTCGCGCCGTACTGGCGCCCGGACGCGCGCGGCGCGCTCGTGGGCATGACGCGGTTCGTTCACAAGGGGCACATCGCGCGCGCCGCCCTGGAGTCGACGGCGTTCCAGACCCGCGACGTCGTCGAGGCGGTCATCGGCGACACCGGGCGCCCGCTCGCGGAGATCCGGGTCGATGGCGGGATGACGCGCGATGACCTGCTCATGCAGTTCCAGGCCGACATCCTCGGCATCCCGGTCGTGCGTCCGAAGGTCATCGAGACGACCGCCCTCGGGGCGGCCTACGCGGCGGGGCTGGCGACGGGAGTCTGGGCCAGCCGCGACGAACTGCGCGCGCACTGGCAGGAGGACGTGCGCTTCGAACCGCGGATGCCGGAGACCGAGCGCGAGCAGCGCTACCGGCAGTGGAAGAAGGCCGTCTCGAAGTCGCTGGACTGGGTCGACGACGATGCCCGCGCGCTCATGGGCACCTCCGACGGCTGAGGTTCCGCGCCCGCGCAAGGCTCACGGGTTTGGGGCGCGTTCCCTCCCGTGGGGCGCACGAATCGCGCCCCGGCGGAGGGATGACGCCCCAAACC
This sequence comes from Microbacterium sp., assembly GCF_035554235.1. GTDB lineage: Bacteria > Actinomycetota > Actinomycetes > Actinomycetales > Microbacteriaceae > Microbacterium. The sequence goes on from NZ_DATMIO010000017.1 coordinate 9,743, forward strand.
CACAGGCCTTGCGCGGGTGCCCGACTCAACCCCGGGTTTGGGGCGCGTTCCGTCCCTTGGGGCGCACGAGCCGCGCCCCGAGGGAAGGATGACGCCCCAAACCCGTAAGCCCGGCGCCCCCAAACCCGCGACCACGCCGAGGGAAAGGGAGCGCCGGTGGCCGACTACTTCAGCAGCCGAGACAGGCGCCGGTCGGCGAGCGGCTTGCCCCCGGTCTGGCACGTGGGGCAGTACTCCAGCGAGTTGTCGGCGAAGAAGACGCTCCGCACCGTGTCGCCGCACACGGGACACGTCTGACCCGCGCGGCCGTGCACGCGCATCCCGCGTCGCTTGGCGTCCTTGAGGTCGGCCGGTGGTTTTCCGGATGCCTCGGCCACGGCATCCGTCAGCGTCTCCTGCATCGCGCCGTAGAGGTGCGCGGCATCTTCGGGGGAGAGGTTCGCGGCGAGGGCGTACGGCGACATGCGTGCGGCATGCAGGATCTCGTCGGAGTAGGCGTTGCCGATGCCGGCGATCGTCGCCTGGTCGCGCAGCACCCCCTTGATCTGGGTGCGCCGGCCCTCGAGCAGAGTGGAGAACGCGTCCAGAGTGAACCCCGCATCGAGGGGATCGGGTCCCAACCGCGCGACGCCGGGGACATCGCCCGGATCCCGCACGACATACACGGCGAGCGACTTCTTGGTGCCGGCCTCCGTCAGATCGAATCCCGAGCCATCGCTGAGCCCCACGCGCAGCGCGATCGGCGTCTTGCCCGGCCTGATCACCGTGCTCGGGAGCGCGTCGTACCAGCGCAGCCACCCGGCCTTCGCGAGATGGAACACCAGATGCAGCGGCGCCTCGCCGGTGCCGGCGTCGATGTCGAGGAACTTGCCGCGCCGGCTCACGCCCCGGATCGCGGCACCCTGGAGCGCATCGACCGGCGGTTCGTAGGTCTTCAGCGCAGAGAATGACGCGACCGTGACGCGCGTGATCTCGAGTCCCGTCGTCCGGCCGCTCAGGAAGTCGACGAGGCCCTGCACCTCGGGCATCTCCGGCATGCGCCTATCCTGGCACGCGCCGCCGACGCGCGGAGACCCCAGCCGGGTTACTTGCGGCGGAGCAGCCCGACCTTGTCGTAGACGTCGCCGAGTGTGCGGCCTGCGACCTCCGAAGCCCTCGCGGCGTTGTTCGCGAGAACGCGGTCGAGCTCGGCGGGGTCATCGAGCAGCGCCAGCGCACGCTCGCGCACCGGACCGAACTCCTCGACCACGATCTCTGCGAGGCCCTTCTTGAAGTCGCCGTACCCGCGGCCCGCGTACTCGTCCTCGATCGAGGGGATCTGCCGGCCGGTGAGCGCGGCGTAGATGACGAGCAGGTTGGACACGCCGGGCTTGGCCTCGCGGTCGAAGCGCACCGCGCCCTCGCTGTCGGTCACGGCGCGCATGATCTTCTTGGCGCTGACCGCCGGCTCGTCGAGCATCCAGAGCACCCCGGCGTCGGACTCCGCGGACTTCGACATCTTCGACGTCGGGTTCTGCAGGTCGAAGATGCGCGCCGTGTCCTTCTGGATGACGGGCATCGGCACCTCGAACGCCTTGCCGTAGCGAGTGTTGAACCGTTCGGCGAGGTCGCGGGTGAGCTCGACGTGCTGCTTCTGGTCGTCACCGACCGGCACGATGTCGGTCTGGTACAGCAGGATGTCGGCTGCCATCAGCACCGGATAGGTGAAGAGTCCGACCGACGTCGCCTCCGAGCCGTAGCGCTGCGACTTGTCCTTGAACTGCGTCATGCGGCC
>NZ_DATMIO010000018.1:0-45554 GCF_035554235.1 Microbacterium sp.
TCGCCGCCCCCGTGTTGCCGTGGTACGAGCGGTAGTGCGAGATCACCTTGTCACGGCCGGTGACCTGGCGCGCCATGCGGATCGCGTTCTCGTTCGCATCGGCGCCGCCGTTGGTGAAGAAGATCTTCTCGAAGCCCTCAGGGGCACGCTCGAGAATCAACTCGGCAGCGCGGGCACGCGTCTGATTCGCGTGCGCCGGGGCGACCGTGGTCAATGCTGCTGCCTGCTGCTGGATCGCGGCGACGACTTTGGGATGCTGATGACCGATGTTGACGTTGACGAGCTGGCTGGCGAAGTCGAGGTACTCCTTGCCCTCGAAGTCCCAGACCACGCATCCGGCGGCTCCGGCAAGGGCCAAGGGCGCGAGTGCCCCTTGCGCCGACCAGGAGTGGAAGACGGACGTCCGGTCGGCGCGGCTGACGAACTCGTTCGTAGGCATGTCATCCAGTCTCGATGGTCACAAGAGAATTCGGTGCGCAAATGTGTCCATCGTGGGGCTCAGGGATGGACGGATACGACAAGCGAGCGCTCGTGCCGACGACACTGTCGCTCTCGAAGGTTTCGCCGCTCGAGCCGAGTGGTTGACTGGTCAGCCACTTTGCTCCATGATGGATCTGCTCCACGTCGCCGTTGACGATGGGGCTTCCTCGACGGAGAGAGAATCCAGTGACACCTGAAGAACTCCCGGATGACCGGCCCCTCGCTTTCGGCCCTGTGTCACGCCGCACGCTGATGCGGGGCGCCCTGGCGGGCATGGCACTCGCCGCCGCCGGCGCCGGCGCCGCACACGGCGCGACGGACGCGCAGGCGCCCTTCTCGTCGGGCACGGGCCGCGCCGCCTATCGGGTGCCGGGCCAAGCCGCCGACTGCCATATGCATGTCTTCGACCCGGACCGATTTCCCTATCCGCTGCCTACTGCCACTCCCCCGCCCAAGGCGACTGTCGCCGACTACCGTCTGCTGCAGCGCCGCACCGGCACCAAGCGCACCGTCGTGGTCACCCCGTCGAACTACGGCACCGACAACCGCTGCACCCTTGACGCCATCAGCCAGCTGGGGCTCAAGGACGCACGGGGCGTCGCCGTCATCGACAACACGTTCTCGGACGCGCAGCTGCGGGATCTGCATGACGGCGGCATCCGCGGCATCCGCTTCAACCTCACCCGCCCCGGAGGCGCGGGAGCCGAGCTGATCCGGCCGCTGGCCGAACGCACGGCCGGCCTCGGCTGGCATGTTCAGATCCACATGACCGCCGAGGGCATCCTGGAGAACCTCGAGCGGATCACTGATCTTCCCACCGGATTGGTGATCGACCACATGGGCCGCATACCCGGTTCGACCGGCACGGCGCACCCCGCCTATACCGCGATCCTCCGGCTCGTGGACACCGGAAACACCTGGGTGAAGCTCTCCGGGGTCTATCACGAATCCCCCGTCGGACCCCCCTTCTACAGCGACCGCGCCGCCGTCGGCGCGGCATTCGCCCATGCCGCTCCGGAACGGATGCTGTGGGGCAGTGACTGGCCGCACCCGACGGCATCACGGGGCGAGGTGCCCATGCCCGACGACGCCGCGATGCTCGACATGTTCGCTTCCTGGGTGCCGAGCCAGCACGACCGCAAGCGCATTCTGGTGGACAACCCGAGGGTGCTCTACGGCTTCTAGCCGGCCAGCCCGGCCACGGCCCCCCGCAGCGCGGCGAGCGAAGTCACGCCGGAAGGTGGCGCAGCACGGTCTTCATGATGCCGCCATGACGGAAGTAGTCCTTCTCCCGGTCGGTGTCGAGTCTCACACGAACGGTGAAGGCGATGTCATCCGCCCGGACGGCGACCACGTCGTCCCGGAGCGGGTCCCCGACGATGTCGAAGGTCTCGAACCCGGTCAGCCCCAGCCCTGCGGCATCCGCACCGTCCATGAACTCGAGCGGCAGAATGCCCATGCCGATCAGGTTCGAGCGGTGGATCCGTTCGAACGATGCCGCGATGACCGCCCGGACTCCGAGCAGGGCCGGCCCCTTGGCCGCCCAGTCCCGTGACGATCCGGCGCCGTAGAGCCTGCCGCCGAGGATGATCAGCGGGATGTTCGCCGCGCGCGCCTCGAGGGCAGCGTCGTATATCGGCACGACGTTGCCGCTCACGGGCCCGACGGTGCTTCCGCCCTCGACGCCGGGAACGAGCCGATTGCGCAGCCGCACGTTCGCGAGCGTTCCGCGCATCATCACTTCATGATTTCCCCTGCGGGAGGCGTAGGTGTTCAGCTCGAATCGGGGCACTCCCAGTTCGGTGAGGTACCGGCCTGCGGGCGTATGCGCGGGGATCGCGCCCGCGGGCGACAGATGATCCGTGGTGATCTGGTCGCCCAGCGATGCCAGCACGCGCGCGCCCTTCAACGACCACGGCCGATCGCCGGCGAGGTCGTCGAAGTACGGGGGCCGCCGCAGGTAGGTGGATGCCTCGTCCCATGGGAAGACCGGGCCGGTGGGCGTCTCCAGGCCCCGCCAGTGCTCGTCGCCGTGGAACACGCGGGAGTATGCCTCCGTGTACATGCCGGGTGTGATGGAGGCGCGGATCGTGTCCTGGATCTCCGCGTCGCCCGGCCAGATGTCGGCGAGATAGACCGGTTCCCCGGAGTCGTCGGTGCCCAAGGGATCTCTCGTGAGGTCGACATCCATCGTTCCGGCCAGGGCGTAGGCGACCACCAGCGGCGGGGAGGCGAGATAGTTCAGGCGCACATCGGGGTTGATGCGGCCGTCGAAGTTGCGATTGCCCGACAGCACGGAGGCGACGCTGAGCCCGGCCTCCCGGACCGCGGTCTGCACCTCGTCGATGAGGGGTCCGGAGGCGCCGATGCAGGTCATGCAGCCGTATCCGGCGAGCGAGAATCCGAGGGAGTCGAGGTGCGGGGTCAGGCCGGCAAGGTCGAGGTAATCCGTGACGACGCGCGACCCGGGCGACAGGCTGGTCTTCACCCATGGCTTGCTGCGCAGGCCCCGCCCGGCGGCGTTGCGTGCGAGCAGGCCGGCCGCGACCATGACCGAGGGGTTCGAGGTGTTCGTGCACGACGTGATCGCGGCGATGACGACATCGCCGTTGCGGAGTTCGTGAACGGCACCGCCGAGTTCGATCGCGGCGGCGTCATCGTCCGGGCTCTGGCCGGTGATGCCGCTCAGCGCCCGCCGGAACGATGCGCCAGCGCCATCGAGGTCGACCCGGTCCTGCGGCCTCTGCGGCCCGGCGAGCGAGGGCCTGATCGATCCGAGGTCGACACGGATGACGTCGTCGTAGGTGATGGGCTCGTCGGGATCGTGCCAGAGCGACTGCTCACGTGCGTATGCCTCGACGAGGGCGATCCGCTCGTCGGGGCGGCCGGTGAAGCGGAGGTAATCGATGGTGGCGGCATCGATCGGGAAGTACGCCAGGGTTGCGCCGAACTCTGGGCACATGTTGGCGATCGTGGCGCGGTCGGCGACCGGCATGACGGCCAGTCCCGGTCCGGTGAACTCGACGAAAGCGCCGACGACGCCGTATTGCCGGAGCATCTCGGTGATGGTGAGCACGAGGTCGGTGGCGGTCGCTCCGGGCGGCAGCTGTCCGCTGAGGTGTACGCCGATGACCTTCGGAACCGTCATGGAGTACGGTTCGCCGAGGAGCACCGCCTCTGCCTCGATGCCGCCGATCCCCCACCCGACGACGCCGAGCGCGTCGACCATCGTCGTGTGCGAGTCGGTGCCCAGACACACGTCGGGGTACGCGAGGTCGCCGGAGCGCTCGACGACGCGGGCGAGGTATTCGATGTTGACCTGGTGCATGATGCCCGTGCCCGGCGGAACGACGACGAACCCGTCGAAGGTCTGCTCCGCCCAGCGCAAGAACCGATATCGCTCCGCATTGCGCTCGTACTCGATGGCGACATTGCGTTCGGCCGCGTCCTTCGTGCCGAACACGTCGACGATCACGGAATGATCGATCACCAATTCGGCCGGGATCTGCGGATTGACCGTCATCGGGTCGGCACCGATCTGGGCGGCTGCGGCGCGCATGCTGGCCAGGTCGACGATCGTGGGGACGCCGTTCGTGTCGTGCAGGAACACGCGTGTGGCGTACAGATCGATCGATTCCCCCGCGGCGGCGGCCCGCTGCCAGTCGTGCAGTCGCGCGACGTCCGGGCTGTCGTGACCGCCGCGCCGAATCGCGCATTCGAGCAGCACTCGGATGCTGTAGGGCAGTGTCCGCAGGCGATCGGACGGTCCCATATCGGTCACACGGACAGGGGTGCCGCCGACATCGATGACGCGGTGCGGAAACGGATGCGGGTCATTCATGGGGCGGGGCGTTCGGGGATGTCGGCCGGAAAGGCCGGTTCGGCGTAGGCATTGTGCTGGGTGCCGGGGACGACGCAGCGCTCGACGACCCCCTGCCAGACCCGGTAGTGCGGCGCCGCCTTGTGATCGGCTTCGAACGCCGCGCGGTCGCGGTAGATCTCGTAGAAGTAGAAGCGATTGTGTGGGTCGATGGATCTGTGCACGTCGAAGCGGAGGCACCCGGGTTCGTCGTTCAGCGATGCGAGCGCGTTGGCGTGGATCCCTTCGAGGAACTCGTCGATGCGGTCCTCGAAGACATCGAGGGTGACGATCACGGTGTAGATCGGGCGACCTCCTCTTCGGTGTACGGCCAGGCTACGCCGACGGCCTCCCCGTGTGCCGTGAGCTCATCAACCGTCTTGGCGGGGAGCCAGACGCCGCTTTCGCGGCCGCGTCGTTCCGCGCGGTTCTCCAGCTCGCCGGGGAAGAAGATCTCGTCCACGTTCGCGGCGAGGGGCACGCTCTTGGTGAGGGCGATCAGGTCGTTCATGCGTTCGTTGAAGGCATCGCGGCCGATCACCGCTTCGATGTCGATGGCGATGGCGAGGTGGCCGCAGCCGCTGCGCTGGTCGGGCACATACGGGCCGGCGACCCCCGTGGCATAGCTGCTGCCGGTGAGGACGCCGGAGAGGACATCCATCATGAACGAGATCCCGTAGCCCTTGTGCCCCGCCATCGGCAGGAGAATCCCGTCGATCGCGGACTTCGGGTCGGTGGTCGGCGCTCCTTCGGAGTCGATCGCCCAGGTGTCGGGGATCTCCTCCCCCTTCTGCAGCGCGGAGTAGATCTTGCCACGCGCGACGCCCGTGTTGGCGATGTCGAGGACGACGACGCCGCGGTCGCCGCCGGGCGTTGCGATGGACCAGGGATTGGCACCGACCGTCTTCTCGCGGCCGCCCCAGGGTGCCATGGCAGGGCTGCCGTTCGTGGTCAGGATGCCGACGCATCCTGCCTCCGCCATCCGCCGGGTCCAGTAGGCCGCCGTGCCGAAGTGGTTGCTGTTGCGCACCGCGACGACGCCGACGCCGTGCGACTGCGCGCGAGCGACGGCCTGCGCGCACGCGATGTCGGTGATGACCTGTCCGACGCCGTCGTGTCCGTCGATGACGGCGAGCGCGCCGGCATCCACAACGAACTCGACAGCGGTGACCGGCGACATCGCGCCGCTGCGCAGCCGGGCGACGTACCAGTCCAGGCGAAGCATTCCATGCGAGGGATGCCCCCACGCGTCGGCGACGACGAGGCTGTCGGCGACGAGCATCGCGTCTGCCTCGGGAAGTCCGTGCTCGATGAGCACGGCGGCCCCGAACCGGGCGAGCGCGTCCATGGGCACGGTCTGGTCGGGCATGTCGCTCCTGATTGTCGCGGACTGGCCGTGGGACGAGAGAAGCCGCCCGGCCCCGAGAGATCGGGACCGGGCGGCTCGGGGTGCTACTGGCCGAGCAGACCGTCCCAGCGGCCGATGAACTCCTGCACATCGGCGTCGGGGACCAGCTCGTAGTTCGCGAAGATCACGTTGTCTTCACCCACGGCGTCCACGACCTCTTGGTAGGTGTGCAGACCCTCGGCCGCCTTGACGCTGTCGCGGTAGGACGTGAGTCCACCCTCGGCGACGGCAGCCTGGCCCTCTTCCGAGAGCACGAAGTCGACGAACAGCTTCGCGGTGTTCACGTTCGGCGCGTCGGGGGTGATGCCGATGCCCCGGGGCAGGACGACGGTTCCGTCCTCGGGGAAGACGACCTGGAAGATGCCGTTGCTGCTGTCCACGATCGGGTAGGCCGGCGCGGCGCTGATGAAGAACCCGGCGAGGTACTCACCCGCGAGGATCTTCTCGCCCTGCGTGCCAGACGACGTTTCGGGACGGGCCAGCGGCAGGATCTGCTCGAGATCGCTCCAGGATTCCTCGCGGGCCTGGGTGAACACGTACGACACGGTGAAGCCGAACGCCCCGTTGATGTCACGCGTGGTGATCTTGTCGGCGTACTTCTCCGGATCTGCGGCCACGATCTCGGCGAGGCTCGCGATGCCGGTGGGGGCTTCGTCCATGAGCGCCGTGTTGTAGGCGATCGTCATCGGGTCCGTCGACATGGAGTAGACGTTCGGGAGCAGCTGGGCGAACTCCGGGAGCTCGGGGAGCTCGGGCGACGCGTACTCCAGGAGCACCGAGGGGTCCTCGGCGAACTCGGCCCACGCCTGAGCGGCGTTGGAGACGAGCAGGTCGGCGGTCGAGCTGCCGGTTGCCGACTCCGAGAGCTGACGCTGGAACACCTCGTCCGAGTCCAGGTTGTTCGCGTTGATCTTCTTTACCCAGGGGTACTTCTTCTGGAAGTCGCGGAAGATCGGCGCCCAGTTCTCCTGATCGGTGTTCGAGTAGATCGTGAGCTCGCCGCTCTCCTCCTTCGAGGCGTCGATGATGTCCTGGTAGTCGGCGGGATAGTAGTCCGGAAACTCGCCCTCGGCGATCGGGTTGGTCGGTGCGGTCGCGCCGCCCCCACCGCCCGAGCATCCGGCGAGCATGCCAACGGCGGCGATTGCAACAATGGCCGTCGACACCAGGCGCCGGGGGGTGCGCTTGGTGCGGGCCGTCAGAACGTGGTCCATTTCACTCCTTTGTGTCGGGCGCAGCGGGTGCTGTGCCTCCATGTTGTTCAAAAGTGGTCGACCTGTCAACCACCTGACCAATTCGTGATCTCGTCGTTACGGGCGTCCGTACCGCGAGTTCAGGTCAGCCACTTCGGCGGGTGCGAGGTGGCGCACGTTCATCCCGCGCAGCGTGAGATGCAGCCGCGCGGTCTGTTCGAGTTCTTCGATGGCGTCCATCGCGACGCCCAGGGTGTTCGCCGCGACGATCGGCCCGTGATTGCTCAGCATCAGCGCCGCGCTGCTGCGGGCGGCCGCCTCGGCGGCAGCCCCGAGGGTGTCATCCCCCGGAGCGTGATAGGGCAGCAGCGGCAGGCGGCCGATCCGCATCACGAAGTACGCCGTGAGGGGCGGCAGGATGTCGTCCGGGTCGTCGGGAATCAGGCACGACACGGCGGCCGAGTAGGTCGAATGGGTGTGGATGACGGCGCCGGCCTGCGGCCGGGCGCGCAGCATGGCCGCGTGCAGGAACGCCTCCTTCGACGGCGCGGGGCCGTCGACGTGCTGCCCGTCGAGGTCGATGACAGACAGCCCTTCGGGCTGCACGGTGCCGAGGCTGCTGCCGGTGGGGGTCACCAGGATGAGATCGCCGCTGCGGGCACTGATGTTGCCCGTGCTGCCGTGGGTGAGCCCGCGGCTGAACAGCGACCTGGCCGTCTCCACGATGGCGAGGCGAGTGGCCTGCGTCATGCCCGCTGTCCTTCCGATTCGCGCACGGACACCGCTCGGAGCAGGAGGTCGGGCTCCCCGAAGTTGCCCGATTTGAGCATCAGGGCGAGGGGCTCCTCTCCGACGGTGTAGATCCACGGCACTCCGGGGGCGAGTTCCTCGCCGATCAGCCCCCCGCGCACATCCAGCGCGGTCACGACGGCGCCGGATGTCTCGCCGCCGGCGATCACCAGCCGCCGCACGCCGCGCGCGACCAGGGCACGTGCGATCTCGGCGAGGGCTCCTTCGAGGATCGCCGATGCGCGCTCGACGCCGAGTTCGGCTTGCACCATGCGAAGGCGATCGGCCGGCACCGAGGAGTAGATCAGGGCGCTCGCCGTGGAGTTGCGGCCGTCATACCAGGCGAGTGCTCCCCGGGCGAGCTCGGCGCTGTCGGGCACGGCGACCGCGTCGAGGAAGTACGAGTCGTGGTGGGCAGCCATGACGGCGATCTGCTCGAGCGTGCGGGCAGAGCAGCTGCCGGCCAGGGCGACGGCAGGGACCTCGCCGACCGGATCGAGGTTGGGCGGTCGGCGTGATGAGGAGAGTCGCTCCGCGTGCACGAGACCGACGCCGCCGGCGAGTCCTGCCGCTCCGGTGACCAGGATTTCTGCGGAGCAGGCGCGACCGATGGCGACGAGATCCTCGTCGTCGACGGCGTCGATGACGGCATACCGGACGCCGCCGTTGCGCAGTCGCAGCAACTCCTCGCGGATCGCGGGCTCGCCGGCACGCACGACGTCGTGTGAGACCAGCGACACCGGCCGGGTGGTCTGCGCCTGAAGCACGCGCGGGATGAGCGAGTCGGTCATCGGCGTCAGCGGGTGATGGCTCATCGGCGAATCCGAGAGCAGCGCGCCCCCGACGAAGAGATGGCCGAGGTACTGCGTGCGGCCGTGCTCGGGTGAGCTCGGCGTGACGGCGGTGAGCCCCGCGCCGAGATGATCGGCGAGGGCATCGGCGACCGGACCGATGTTTCCCTCCGGGCGTGAGTCGAACGTCGAGCAGTACTTGAAGAAGAACTGCTCGGTGCGGTGCGACTGCAGCCAGCGCAGGGCGGCCAAGGACTGCTCGACGGCCTGGTCCGCGGGGATCGTCCTGGTCTTCAATCCGATGACGACGGCATCGTGCTCGGGGAGGTGGGTGTCTGCGGTGGGCAGCCCGAAGAAGACCACTGTCCGCAGTCCGGCTCGCCGGAACGCGACGGCGACGTCGGTTGCGCCGGTGAAGTCGTCGGCGATGGCTCCGATCACGACCGCGCCTCTCCGACAGCCGATCGCAGGGCAGCAGCCGAGCGCGCGGGCCCCGTGTAGACGGGCAGCTTCGTGTGCAGCTGCACGGCCATCGCCGCGGGGGCCAGGGAGTACTGCGCGAAGAGGATCGCGTCGCCCTCGTCGGCGCGGCCGGCCGCCGCGGTCTTCAGGGCACCGGTGAGCGCGCCCATGTCGTTGCGCTTGCTCGCGTCGTACGCGCCGGGCGCGAAGACGGGGATGATCTCCGGCGACAGCTTTCGCGCGGCGGCGGCGGTCCGCAACCGCTCCACGGTGTCCCCTAGCGCGAGTTCGACGGATGAGATGACGATGATCCGCTGGTGGCCGTCATCCAGGACGGCCGCGAACGCGGCATCGTCGGGCCCGAGAACCGGGATCTCGAGGCTCGACGCCGCGCGGCCGGCGAGGAACCCGTAGATCGAGCAGGTCAGCAGGATCCCGTCGGCGCCTTCCCGGACGGCGTGCTCGATGAGCCTGTTCATCCGCCTCTGCAGGTCGGCATCGACGGAGCCGCGCTCGTTGGCCTCGTCGATGAGCCGGTCATCGAGGATGTTCCAGATGCGGGCGTCCGGGAACCCGTCCTTGAGCGCCTGCACCGCCGGCGGTATCGCCGCAGGGACAGCGCTGATCAGAGCGATCAGCGGTGGATCACTGGTCATCGTGGAACCGCTACTTCGCGGCGAGGGCGGCGACGACCGCGGCGGTGAAGTCCGTCGTGTCCGCGCTTCCGGCCATGTCGCGGGTCTTCACGCCCGATTCGATCGTCCGGGTCACGGCCGCCTCGACCCGGTCCGCCGCATCCAGCACGGCCGCGTCGTCGAACTTCGCACCGAGCCAGCGGAGCAGCATCGCGGACGAGAGGATCATGGCCACGGGGTTGGCGATGTTCTTTCCCGCGATGTCGGGAGCGCTGCCGTGGGATGCCTGCGCCATCGCCTTCGTGTCGGAGGAGTTCAGCGAGGGGGCGATCCCGAGTGAGCCCGCGACCTCGCCGGCGAGGTCCGACAGGATGTCGCCGAACATGTTCTCGGTGACGATCACGTCGAACTTGTCTGCGCGGCGAACGAGATGCACGGTCGCGGCGTCGATGTGGAAGTCGTTCACTGTGACATCGGGGTACTGCTTCGCGACCTCGCGGGTCACGTCGCGGAACAGCCCGGTGGTCATCTTGAGCACGTTGGCCTTGTGCACGATCGTGAGGCGCTTGTCTCGCACGCGGGCGAGCTTGAACGCCTCGTGCGCGATCCGTTCGGTGGCCTGCCGGGTGATGATGCCGTGCATGATCGCCACATCGGGCGTCGGCATGAACTCACCGGTGCCGGCGTAGGTGTTGCGGTCGGCGTAGAAGCCCTCGGTGTTCTCGCGCACGATCACCAGGTCGGTGTCGGCGACGATCGCGTTGCCGCCCTCATAGGACTTGGCGGGACGGATGTTCGCGAAGAGTCCGAAGTGCTTGCGGATCGTTCCGCTCGGGTTCAGCATCGACTTGTGCGGCTCCGGGTACGACGCGCTGTCGTGCGGACCGAGCAGCCAGCCGTCGACGTGCTCGAGCGCCTCGAGGGTGGATTCGGGCACGGCGATGCCGTGCGAGTCGATGGCGGAGCGGCCCAGCGGCAGCACCTCCCATTCGATCGCGGGAGCGCCGGCCGCGGCCATCGCCGCATCGAGGACGTCGACGGACGAGGGGACGATCTCCGGGCCGATGCCATCGCCGTGGAGGACGCCGAGTCGATACTGCTTCGAGGTCACGAGAGGTTCCTTCTTCTATGGATCTGAGTGATCGGGGTGAGCGGGTGCGTCAGATGGTGACGGCGATGAGTTCTTCGAGATCGGCGTCGAGGACGTCGGTCTTCGGGTATATGCGGATCGCATCCTCGGGGATGAGGACACGGACCCGGCCGGAGAGGTCACCTCGGTGGTAGTCGGTGAGCAGCGTGTGGTTGCCGAACTTGAGGTCGTATTCGTAGCGCGACCCGACGTAGGAGGTGGCGAGTACCTCCGCGGAGAGCGACACCTCGTTATCGGGCAGGCTCTGGCCCTCGCGGGCCAGCGCGGTGCGCTCGGGGCGGAACGCGATCGTGACCGCGGCACCGGCACCGAACGTCCCGTCATCGGCGAGGAGCACCTCTTCGGGCGAATCGTCGAGCGAGACGCGGAGCTTTCCGCCCTCCGACCCGATGACCTTGCCGTGCAGGAAGTTGGAGCGCCCGATGAAGGCGTTCACTTCGGCCGTCGCCGGCGTCTCGTAGATCTCATGAGGCGTTCCGACCTGCATCAGGTGCCCGTTCGACATCACCGCGATGCGGTCGCTCATGGCGAGCGCCTCTTCTTGGTCATGGGTCACGTAGACGGTGGTGATGCCCAGCTCGGATTGGAGCCGCTTGAGCCAGACCCTGGCCTGCTCGCGCAGCTTCGCGTCGAGGTTGGAGAGCGGCTCGTCCAGCAGCAGCACCTTGGGCGAGTAGACCAGCGCTCGCGCGAGTGCGACGCGCTGCTGCTGCCCGCCGGAGAGCTGGTGGGGGTAGCGCTTCGCGAGGTGGGCGAGCCCGACCTTGTCGAGCGCGTCGTGGATGAGCCCCTTCTGGCGCGCCTTGGGCACCTTGCGGATGTTGAGCGGCACCGCCAGGTTCTGCGTCAGCGTCATGTGCGGCCACAGCGCGTAGCTCTGGAACACCATGCCGAGGTCGCGCTCCTCGGGAGGGACGAACTTGCGTCCGTCGAAGAACACCGCGTCGCCCACGGCGATCGTCCCGTCCGTGGGACGCTCGAGACCCGCGATGCAGGAAAGGGTCGTGGACTTGCCGCAGCCGCTGGGGCCGAGGAGGGTGAAGAACTCACCGTCCTTGATGTGGATGTCGATGTCCTGCAGAACGACGTTGCCTGCGAACTCCTTGCGCAGCCCGCTGATGATGACGTCAGGCATTCTCTTTCTTTCCTCTCATGAGCAGGCCGGCGACGAAGACGAACGCTGCGGTGATTGCAATCTGGATGGTGGCCAGGGCGGCCACCGAGCCCGTGTTGCCCTGGACCCAGAGCTCGAGCATGGTCGTGCCGATGATGTTCGACTGGGCGGAACCCAGGAAGATGGCCGGGGAGTACTCCTTGAGCATCGTGACGAAGACGAGGATCAGCGCAGCCCCGAACGCCGGCGTGAGCAGCTTGCGCAGGATGCGCCAGAAGGTCATCAGCCAGTCGGCCCCCGACACGCGTGCCGCGTTGTCGAGTTCCTCGCCGATCTGCATGACGGCCGGCGAGATGGACCCGTAGGCGCTGGGGAGCGCGCGCAGACCGAAGCCGATGATGATCGCGCCGAGCGTGCCCTGCACGACGGCGCTCCAGCCGAACGGGAGCAGCGCGATCGCCCAGAACAGCCCGATACCGATGATCAGGCCGGGCATCGCCTGCGGAGCCAGAGCGAGGTACTCGATGAGCTTGCGCAGCCGGAAGCTGGAGCGTCGTGCGACGACGACCGCGACGGTGGCGATCACGCTGACCACGATCGCGCCCACGCCGGCGACGACGAGGCTGTTCTGGATCGACTGCACATAGACCGGGAATCCGAAGATGCGCTCGTAGTTGGCGAGGGTGAGGAACTCGAACGGGTTCGCCAGCGGCGTGAAGAACGTGGTGAACGACCGGAACACCAGCCCACCCAGCGGAATCAGGGCGCCGAAGATGAGGTAGACGGAGATGAAGAAGATCGCGACCCACTTGATCCAGCCCAGCTCGAGCAGCCGAGGACGGGTCGCCTTGCCACGAACCGAAACGAACCGCTTGGCGTCCTTCAGCAGTTTGGCCTGAACGGCCACCAGGAGGATCGTGACCAGCAGGATCAGGGTCGACGCCGCACCGAGAATGCCGTAGTCGGGGTTGATGGACTGCAGACCGTTCTTATAGAGGAACGTCGAGAAGACCGTGATTCCGACCGGCTGCCCGTAGAGCAGCGGGATGCTCAGCGTCTCGATGGACATCGATGCCACGAGGATCGCGCTGTAGACGATCGGGGGGCGAAGCATCGGGACCACGACCGATCGCAGGATGCGGAACGGTCCCGCGCCGACCGTCTGCGCGGCGCCCTCGAGGCTCGCGTCGGCGTTGCGCAGCGCGTTCGCGCAGAAGACATAGGCGATCGGCGAGAGGGCGACGGCCTCGGTGATGGCCATGCCGGGGATCGTGTAGAGATCCCACGGCACGTCGCCGAACCACTTGGCCGCTTCGACGCTGATGAATCCCGCCGGCCCGTACATCGTGATCCACCCGAAGCCGAGGATCAGCGACGAGATGAAGAAAGGCCACTGCATGCTCGTGCCGAAGATCCGGCGACCGGGGATGTTCGTTCTGATCACGACGATCGCCATCGGCACGGCGATGAGCAGCGTGAGGACCGTGGTCATCGCCGCGAAGAGGAAGGTGTTCAGGATCACGATGCCGAAGTCGGCTTCGGTGAACAGCTTGGTGAAGTTCTCGAGCGTGAAGACCCCGCCCGCCTCGTACAGCGGCCGATCCGAGAGAGCCTGGATGAGCGTCGGGATGACGGGAGCGAGCACCCACACCGCGAGCACGATGATGGTGACCCAGAAGATGATGTTGCCGCGATCGGCGCCGAACAGCTTCCGATACTTCGGAGCCTTGAACTCCTCCTCGGTGGGCGCGGCACTCGCGGCGGCGGGGCTTTCGATCAACCCGGTCATCGGCGTGCCCTCGCAGATGATGTCGACTCTGACATGTGTCCTCGTCCTCTTCCTTGGAGACTTCACTCGCGAGAAGTGCGAGTGAGAACATCATGCAACAAAGTGGTCGACCAGTCAACCACTATGCGATTTCTCGTCGGAGACCGCCCGAGGGCACGGCGAATGAGGTCAGCTCGGACCGATCTCGGTGAGGGTCGCGTCGATCGCCGCCACGCCCTCGGCGACCTCTTCGTCGGTCACGACGGCCGGCGGAACCACATGCAGGCGGTTGTCCACCACGAACGGAAGGATGCCGCGGCCGAGGAGCCCGGACTTCAGCCGCTGCATGTATCCCGGGGCCGCGGGCTCGCGGGTGCCGCGGTCGGCGACGAGCTCGAGCGCCCAGAAGACACCCGATCCGCGCACCTCGCCGATCACCGGGTGCCGGTCGGCGAGCGACCGCAGCTGCGGCCCGAGCGCATCGGCGCCGATGCGCTTGGCGTTGGCGACGATGCCCTCCTCGGCCATGGCGTCGAGGGTTGCGATGATGCTGGCGGCGGCGAGCGGGTGCCCCGAATAGGTGAGTCCCCCGGGAAAGACGCGCTCGTCGAAGTGCTGGGCGACAGCATCCGAGATCACCACGCCACCGACCGGCACGTACCCCGAGTTCACGCCCTTCGCGAACGTGATGAGGTCGGGGCGCACGTCGAAGGCGTCGAAGGCGAACCACTCGCCGGTGCGCCCGAACCCAGCCATGACCTCGTCGAGGATCAGCAGGGCACCGTACCTGTCGGCGATCTCCCGCACGCCGGCGAGGTACCCGGGCGGTGGGGTGAGCACGCCGGCGGTTCCGGGAACGGTCTCGAGCAGGATCGCGGCGATCGAGTCGGGGCCTTCCGCCTGCACGACCCGCTCGAGGTGGTGCAGCGCGCGCTCGCACTCCTGCTCCGGCGTCTCGGCCCAGAACTCGGAGCGGTACAGGTAGGGGCCGAACACGTGCACGTGACCGCGCGCGTACTCGTTCGGCACCCGGCGCCAGTCGCCCGTCGCCACGATCGCGGCGCCGGTGTTGCCGTGGTAGGACCGGTAGCGGGAGATCACCTTGTCGCGACCGGTGAAGAGGCGGGCCATCCGGATCGCGTTCTCGTTCGCATCCGCACCCCCGTTGGTGAAGAACACCTTCGAGAACCCGTCGGGCGCGAGCGCGGTGATCTTGCGCGCGGCCTGTGCGCGAGTGGCGTTCGCGTGCGCCGGGGCGATCGTGGTGAGGATCGCCGCCTGCTCCTGGATCGCGCGGACGACACGCGGATGCTGATGCCCGATGTTCACGTTGACCAGCTGACTCGAGAAGTCGAGGTACCGCCGTCCGTCCGCGTCCCACACGAACGAGCCGGAACCGCCGACGATCGGCAGCGGGTTCAGAGCGCCTTGCGCCGACCACGAGTGGAAGACAGCGGTGCGGTCCGCGTGCGAGATCGCGGCGTTGCCGGTCAGTGTGTCCTCGACGGTGCTCATGGTTCTCCTCGGTCACTGGGTTGCCTTTCGATTGTGCGATCGCACCCGATCGCGCTGAGTGACAGACTGTTGGTCGACCGAGTGCACCATCGACAATCTGGAGCCAGCCCGTATGTCCATCTCCCTGCAGGTGCTGCTCGACGAGCGCCGGTTCCGGACCGAGCTCCGCACTCCCGCCGACCCGCTCGCCCTGGCCGCTCCCCTCGCGTGGGCCCACAGCTCCGACCTCCCCGATCCGACGCCCTGGCTCACGGAGGGCGGGCTGCTGCTCACCGACGGAGTGCAGTTCCTCGATGACGCGTCGCCGGCGGTCGTCGACCCTTATGTGCGCAGGCTCACTGCGCACGGCATCCGCGCTCTCGGGTTCGCGACGCGCATCGTGCACGACCGGATGCCGCCTGCCCTGGTCGACGCGTGCGTCGCCCACGGGCTCCCCCTGCTCGAGGTCGCCGCGGCCACCCCGTTCATGGGGATCATCCGGTTCGTATCCGATTCGGTCGCCGCCGACCAGCGCGCGCGCCTGGAAGCATCCCTCGCCGCGCAGCGGGCGGTGGCCCGCGCCGCGCTGCGTCCCGACGGCCTCGCGGCCATCCTCCGCGAGCTCGAGAGGAATCTCGGATGCTGGGTGGCCCTCTTCGACGGCGCCGGGCAGCTCGTCCCCGTGCTGACGAAGCACCCGCTGCCTCCGGCGCATGTGGAGGACGTCGCGATCGCCGTTCGAGCCACCCTCGCCCGTGGCCGCTCGGCGGCACGGCGATTGAGCATTCCCGATCTGGGCGAGGTCACGCTGCAGACTCTCGGGCACGGCGAGAACCTGCGCGGCGCGCTCGCGGTCGGCACCGGCGCGACCCTCGACCGCGCCGACTCGGATCTCGTCGAGAGCGTCATCGCGCTCTCGAGCATCGCACTCGAGCAGAGCAGGGCGCTCGATTCCGCGCGCCGCCGGCTGCGCTCCGGCATCATCGAGCTGCTGGCCTCGGGCATCACCGATGTCGCCAGTCGCACCGTGCGACACCTCTGGGGCCACCTCCCGGTCGAGCCCGTGCGCGTGGGATGCGTGGTACTGGATGCCGACACCCGGGCCGATTCGCTGCTCGCGGCGCTCGAGCTCATGGCCGACGACGGCCGCGGCCGCCTGTTCTTCGCGGAGCGCGACGAGCAGGTCTTCGTGATCACGGCGCACGACGACGTCGATGGGCTCAGCGCCCTCCTGCGCCAGCATCGCGCACGTGTCGGCTTCTCGGGCCCGTCACGCTGGGCGGATTTTCCGGAAGCCCTGCGCGAAGCGCGGCGCGCGGCACGACGGACGAGCGGACAGGCTCCGTTCGTGGCGATGGACGAGATGGCGGCGGCCGGTCTGCTCGATCACCTCGAGCAGACCGGTGCGCGCGATGTCGCCCAGCGGATGCTGGCGCCCCTGGAGGCGAGCGCGGACGGCGTCGATCTGCGCCGGACGCTCTGGGTGTGGCTGGCGCACAATGGGGCATGGGACCCGGCGGCGCGAGCGCTCGGCATCCATCGCCACACCTTGCGCAGCCGTGTAGAGATCGCCGGCGCGCTGCTCAACCGAGACCTCGACTCGTTCGGAGACCGCGCCGAGGTCTGGCAGGCCATGGCGCTCCTGAGCGACGACTGACGCCGCGCTCGCGGGCTCAGTTCTGGGGGAATCCGAGGTTGATGCCGCCGTGGCTCGGGTCGAGCCAGCGCGCCGTGACGGCCTTGAGCTGCGTATAGAACCGCACGCCCTCCGCGCCGTGCGCCTTGGTGTCGCCGAACAGCGACGCCTTCCAGCCCCCGAAGGAGAAGGTCGCCACCGGCACCGGAATCGGCACGTTGATGCCGATCATGCCGACCTGCACCTCGTTCTGGAACCTGCGCGCCGCGCCGCCGTCGTTCGTGAAGATCGCCGTACCGTTGCCGAAGGCGCCCTCGTTGATCAACTGCACGCCCTCCTCGTAGCTCGCGACACGCACGACCGACAGCACAGGGCCGAAGATCTCCTCGGTGTAGACCCGCGAAGTCGTGGGCACGTCGTCGATGAGGGTGGGGCCGAGCCAGAAGCCGCCCGGCTCGCCGTCGACCTGCACCCCGCGTCCGTCGACGACGACGGTCGCGCCGTCCTCGATCGCGATGTCGATGTACGACGCGACCTTGTCCCGGTGCTGCTGGGTCACGAGGGGTCCCATGTCGCAGCCGCGACGGCCGTCGCCGATCTTGAGCGAGAGCGCCCGTTCCCGTATCTTCGCCACGAGCGCATCGGCGATCGGCTCGACGGCGACCACGACCGAGATCGCCATGCACCGCTCGCCGGCCGAGCCGAATCCCGCGTTGATGGCCGAGTCCGCGACGAGGTCGAGATCCGCGTCGGGAAGCACGAGCATGTGGTTCTTGGCGCCACCGAGGGCTTGCACGCGTTTGCCGTGGCGTGCGCCGGTCTCGTACACGTACTCCGCGATGGGCGTCGACCCCACGAACGAGATCGCATGCACGTCGGGATGGGTGAGCAGCCCGTCCACGGCGACCTTGTCGCCCTGCAGAACCGTGAACACCCCGTCCGGCAGACCGGCCTCCTTCCAGAGCTCGGCGAGCCAGATCGCCGCGGAGGGGTCCTTCTCGCTGGGCTTCAGGATGACGGAGTTGCCCGCCGCGATCGCGATCGGGAAGAACCACATCGGGACCATCGCCGGAAAGTTGAAGGGCGAGACGATGCCCACGACGCCGAGCGGCTGCCGGATCGAGTAGACGTCGACGCCCGTCGACACCTGCTCGGAGAACTCGCCTTTCAGATGATGCGCGAGCCCGGTCGCGAACTCCACGACCTCCTGCCCGCGGCTGATCTCGCCGAGTGCGTCGGAGAGGACCTTGCCGTGCTCGCTCGTGATGATCTCGGCGAGCTCGCCCTTGCGTGCGTCGAGCAGTTCGCGGAAGCGGAAGACGATCGTCTGCCGCTTCGCGAGCGAGGTGTCCCGCCACGCGGGGTAGGCGGCTTTCGCCGCGGCGACGGCAGAGGCGACGGTCGCATCGTCGGCGAGGAGAACCCGCTTCGTCTCGACACCGGTCGCGGGGTCGTAGACCGGCGCCGTGCGCCCAACGGGCTCGGAGACGGCCGCTCCGCCGATCCAGTGAGAGACCAGCGGGCGTTTTTCGGAGTTATCCGTCAGAGTCATGGCTATTCACCTCGGTGGCAGGGAAGATGTGCCCTGGAAACGTATCCAGTGTCTCCGTGCGCCGGATCGTCTATCTGTCGAAGCCTGCGAGGGGGAATGGACAGATTGTCGATGACCTCGCGGCGCGAGTCGCGGGACGATGAGTTCCCGCCTTCACCGATTCGGAGCAGCCCATGACCCCCCAGCCAAACATCGACAGCGTGGATGCCTTCGACCTGACGATCCTCCGGGATCGCATCCCGCGGGACCAGGACGCGGGGGGCGACCCTTCGGTCGGATCGAAGGTGTTGTTCAACTTCGGCTCCACCGAGCTGGGAATCTGGGACATGGGCGTGGGTGCCATGTACGACGTAGAGATCGACGAAGCGTTCGTGGTGCTCGAAGGCGAGGGCACCGTGGACGTGCTCGACGCGAGCGGGCTGGTCGCGGAGACGACGGTGCTGCGCGCCGGCATCGTCGGTCGGCTGTATGCCGGCACGCGAACCCGCTGGACGGTGACCCGCACGTTGCGCAAGGTGTACATCGCTCCTGCAGAGGCGCCGACTCAGGCGTGACCCGCGGCGTTCCCCGCCGCCCGAACCCAGGAGATTGCATGCCCCTCCCCACCGCTTACGGTCACGAGCTGCGCCACCCCCTCGCCTCGCTGCGAGCGAGCATCGCCGACGCATCACCCATTCCGTTCTGGCAGGACGACGCCGCCCAGCCCGAGCCGCGTGCCGTTCTCCCAGGCGACGTCGAGACCGACCTCCTCGTGATCGGCGGCGGGTACGCCGGCCTCTGGACGGCCATCCAGGCGAAGGAGCGTCAGCCCGGGCGGCGCGTGGTGCTGCTGGAAGGCGACCGCGTCGGGCGTGCCGCGAGCGGACGCAACGGCGGGTTCGCCGAGGCCAGCCTCACCCACGGCGAGGAGAACGGCAGCCTGCACTTTCCCGACGAGCTCGACGTCATCGGGCGGCTCGCCGACGAGAACTTCGACGGATTCGCGCAGTCCATCGCCCGCTACGGCATCGACGCGGAGTACGAGGCGTCGGGGGTTCTCGCGGTGGCGACCGAACCGCACCAGGTCGAGGCGCTCCGGGAGTCGGGTGCGCCCCTCCTCGTCGGCGAGGCGCTCGAGGCCCGCGCGCGCTCGCCGCTCTACCGCGCAGGGCTCTTCACCGCCGAAGGAGCATCGCTCGTGCATCCCGCGAAGCTCGCGTGGGGCCTCGCCGACGCCGCCGCGCAGCTCGGCGTCGAGATCTACGAGCGCTCCGCCGTCCTCCGGCTGGCGAAATCCGCTGGCGGCGTCATCGCCCAGACGCGGAACGGTGTGGTGCGCGCGGCACGAGTGGCGCTGGCGACGAACGGATTCCCGTCGCTGCTGCGAAGGCTGCGCCTTTTCACCGTGCCGATCTACGACTACGCGCTGATGACGGAGCCGCTCAGCGCCGACCAGCTCGCGGAGATCGGCTGGACCGGCCGGCATGGCATCACCGATCTCGGCCGCGAGTTTCACTACTACCGCAAGTCGAGGGACAACCGCATCCTCTTCGGCGGCTATGACGCCGTCTACCACCGCGGCCGCCGGGTCACGCCGGCGCATGATCAGCGGCCCGAGACCTTCCTCCGGCTCGCCGACCACTTCTTCTCAACGTTCCCCTCGCTCGCGGCCACACGGTTCACCCACGCTTGGGGCGGCATGATCGACATGTCCACCCAGCTGGTCGCGTTCCACGGATCCGCGTACGGCGGGCGCGTGGCGTACAGCTCCGGCTATACCGGGCTGGGCGTCGTCGCGACGCGCTTCGGGGCCGCGGTCATGCTCGACCTCCTCGAGGGGGCCGACACCGAGCGCACGCGGCTGAGGATGTCGCGCCGGCTCCCCATCCCGATCCCCCCCGAACCCCTCGCCTACCCGCTCATCCAGACGATGCGGCACGCCGTCGCGAAGTCCGACCGCAACGGCGGCAAGGACGGGTTCCTGCTGCGGACCGCCGCTCGGTTCGGCGTGGGCTTCGACTCCTGACGGATACTGGTCGGAGCGCGCCTTCGGTCGCGTGGGCGTGCCGTCTACAATGATGACAACTGTGTTGACTTAACTTCGGAGAAAACGTGGACAACCGACTCATCCGAGCCCTCGGAGTGACTGCGATCGCGTCGGGAGCGATTCTCGCCGCTCGGGCGGTGTGGGCGAACCAGTCCCGCATCGCCTTCGGCCGTCCACTCAACGAGTGGACCTTCTCCCACATGGACCGCATCATGCCGACCGCGCCGGTCCCGCGCGGCGGCGCCGTCCGGCCACTGCGACCCTCGTCCACCCCGATGCCTCGCACCTATGAGGTCGACGGCGCCCGACGCGGTCTCGACGAGCTCCACCGGCGCACGAACACGACATCGATGGTCGTCCTGCACCGGGGCGAGCTCACGCACGAGACGTATCCGGGCCGGTTCGCGAATCCAGACCGGAGAATGCAGCTCTTCTCGGTGTCGAAGTCGGTGACATCGATCCTTACGGGGATCGCGATCGAGGAGGGACTCCTTTCGCTCAGCGACCGAGTCCGGGACAGGTGCTGGTGGCTGGTCGGCAGCGCGTTCAGCGACGTCACGCTCGAACAACTGCTCGACATGTCCAGCGGCGTCGGCGATCTGGAGGATTGGAACGACCCGAACAGCCTTCTCATGCGCTTCGATGCCGCCGCTTCGGGCTCGGGCGACATCCGAGAGGTCGCCCGAGTGGCCGAGCGCACGCGCCCGGCCGGCACGGCCTTCAACTACTCGACCGTCGACACCCAGGTCATCGGCTGGATGCTGGAGAGTGCCAGTGGCATGTCTCTCGCCGAGTACGCCTCGGCCCGCCTCCTTGCCCGGATCGGAGCCGAGCGGGACGGGTACTACTTCCTGACGCGCAAGGCTCCGCGGGCGGCAATCGCCGGGGGCTCGCTCAACCTGACGTCGCGCGACCTCGCCCGCATCGGGCACATGATGTCCACGAACGGCAGAGTCGGTGCCGATCAGATCGTCGACCCGGCGTGGGTGGAGCGCGGACGCACTTCTGAGTACTCGTATCTGCAGCTCGGCGAGCTCGGCATGAGCGGCTATCCCGAGTTCGGCTACGCGAATCAGTGGTGGACACTGGGCGGTCCGACACGAGCCTTCTGCGCGATCGGTGTGCACGGACAGTACCTCTTCGTCGACCCTGAGCGCGAAGTGGTCATCGCCAAGACGAGCGCGTGGTCGGCGGCCGATGATCTCGTGCGCAACCACGAGACGGTCCGCGCGTTCGAGTCGATCGCAGCACAGCTCGCCGGCGGCTGACCACACGCAGAAGCCGGCGGTCGCCCGCGACGGCCTCCGACGCCTCCCGCTATCGCACGGCTATCGCGTATGACTCATCGCGCTCCGCATCCACAGCCCCCGCATGCGGCTCGAGGGGTTCCCCGTTTCCGAGCTTCTGCCTCTTTACGAGGCGTGCGGCGACGAGAACGACAGTGATCGCCGCGATCGCGCCGATGACGGCGAGGATCGCACCGACCCACACCGGCGAGCTCCGCACCAGGAGCTGCGTGCCGATCAGGGGTCCGAGCCCGGCACCCAGCGTGTAGAAGCCGTTGACGAGCACACTGACACGGCCATCCGACGAGGTCGCCGCCGCGAGACCGAAGATCAGCGGGATGATCGCGCCCAGCGCGAATCCCCACGCGAGGCTGGCGACCAGCACCTCGATCTGATCCGTCCCGCCCGCGAGCAGGAACTTGGCGACGATGCTCACTCCGAACAGGACCGCCAGGCTGGGCACGCGACCCACGAACCGCAGGAAGAGCGGCGCGGCGAGCGCCCCGAGCAGGCCGAAGAGGATCGCGCCCGCGTAGATCATGGGCAGATCGTCCTTGCTCAGGGTCGGAATGTTGACGCCCAGGAAGATCTCGATGAGGGCGTATGTCGCCTCATCGGTGACCGTCCACAGGGCGAACCCGACGGAGAGGAGCCACGCGAGCGCCTGCCGCGACTGCGCGGCTGGACGGCCCGCGGGGGCAACGTCGGGCGAGGTCGCCACTGCCGGTGGCAGTCGTCGCGACAGGGCGAACGTGATCAGGCCGATCGAGATGAGGGCCCACATCATCGCCTCGAAGGATCCCCCCAGCACAGGGATGAGGATGAAGACTCCCGCCACCACGACGCGATTGACGATCATCGCGACCGCCGTTATGGGGTCGGGATTCTGCATGCTCGACAGCGAGGCCGTCGCCGCGGCGACCATCAGACCCGAACCCACACCGCCGAGCACGAGCGCACCAAGCACCACCGGGGCGATCGGGATCAGCGCCGCGACAAGGTACACGCTCACCAGGATCGCGAGGCCGACCGCGCTCAGTGAGCCTCGTCGTCCTTTGGCCAGCAACGGCCGGACGCTCAGGACGACGGCCGCGTTCACCAGGGTCATCGAGGTTGCGGCGATCCCTGCGAGATCGAGCGGAACCGAGAATCTGCCGACCAGCTCTCCGACGATCATCGGCACGAGGTTGGCGGGCAGCAGCGCGAACACCCAGGTGGTGACGATGCTGAGCGCGGGAACGGCACCCCGCACCCGATCAGCGCCCACTTCCTGGGCCTGCAGTTGTGACATGATCGCCTTTCCCGCGCATTCGTTTACCTTCGTCTCGCATGCGCCGCACGACCGTGCCGTCATCCCTGACTTCGCATGACTATGCCATCACTGATGACATCATTGTTGCCAAATCCCCCGAAGGGTCCTGGCGGACCAGCACGCCACGCCGGCCGCCCGTCAGCCGAGAACTGCTCCATCGGCTCGCGGATCGCTCGCCGCGGCGAGCGGTCCGACCGCCGAGACGATGTTGGCCTGACCGACCAGATCGCTCATCGCACCGACCTCCACCGTGTCGCCGGAGGCGACGAGAGCGCGCCGCGCGGCCGGATCGGCGTCCTCCTCGACGATCACGGTCTCCGCCGGATGCACCGGCGTTCCGCCTCCGACGATGAACCTCGGCAGGCTCACCGCCTCCCGGGGTGAGGCGCCGTTCAGGAGCCGCAGGAGCAGTTGCGCATGCACCTGCGGCTGGCCCTGTCCGCCCTGGGTGGCCAGGGCCCAGGAGAGCGATCCATCGCGGGTGACCAGCACGGGCATCAGCGTGTGCGCCGGACGCTTGCGCGGCGCCACCGCGTTCGGAGAGTCATCCCGAAGCGAGAAGGATGTGCCGCGATTGTGCAGCAGCACTCCCGTGTTCGGCTCGAGCACCCCGGAGCCGAAGGCGTAGTACACGCTCTGGATGAGGGAGACCGCGAACCCGGCGGAGTCGACCACCGCGACTCCGACCGTGTCGCCGCGCGGCCGATGGGGCAGCTCGCGCGCAGGAGGGACCGGGAGTGCGGCCGCAGAGGAGGAGAGCAGGGTGTCGAGCTCCACCTCGGCAAACCTCGGGTCGGCGAGCAGAGCGTCGCGCACCGCGTTCGCTTCGCGGAACGCGTCAGCGAACACCCCGGCATCCGAGCCGAGCAGAGTCGGCCCCAGACCCGCGGCCTCGAATGCCGCGAGCGCTCGCAGGAGGACGAACCCCTGGGTATTGGGACCGCTCGTGTGCACATCGACTCCGGCGAATCGCGCCGTGATCGGATCGCGGACCTCCGGCTCATACGCGGCGAGATCGTCGCGCGAGATCACCGAGCCGAGCTTCCGCATCCCGTCGACGATCTGCTCGGCGGTTCGACCGCGATAGAACTCGTCGGCACCGTCGGCCTGGATCCGCCGGAGCGTAGCCGCCAGTGCCGGCTGCTTCATGATGTCGCCGAGCTCCAAACGCACTCCCCCTGGCGCGAACACGGCGGCCGCCCCCGGGTCATCCCACAGGTGCGGCGCCGAGCCGAGGCAGTGAGCGAGATCACGCGCGACGGGCACGCCCTCTTCGGCGAATCGAACGGGATCCTCGAACAGGCGCTCCCAGGGTGTGGCGCCCGCGAGCCGATGAAGCAGCCCCCACCCGCCCACCCCGCCCGGGACGGTGATCGTGTCGATGCCATGCACGGGGATGCTCTCTCCGTGCCGTGCCCGCAGCCGCTCGGCGGATTCCGCGGCCGGCGCGCCACCCGTGGCATTGATGCAGATCATCCGGCCATCCGGGAATCGGACGAGGGCGACCAGGTCACTGCCGAGTGCGACGTTCTGCGGATAGACGACGGTCAGCACGGCGGCGGCCGCGATCGCGGCATCCACCGCGTTTCCGCCCTCTCCGAGCACGGCCGTCGCCGCCTCCGTCGCCAGTCGATGCGGCGATGCCACCGTCCCTGCGCCGAGGCCAGTGTGTGCGCTGCTCGCCGATTTCATTCCGCTCCGTACGTCGTTGGTGTGGCCCATTGTTCCCGCTGTGGCCGCGATCAGCTTGCCAGCGACGCTTCGACGGCAGGCGTCGAAAGCGTGAGGAGATCCCACGCCGCGCGCGGGATCGCCTCGACGAGAGCGCGAGTGTACGGATGCTGCGGCGCAGCCAGCAGCGTTCGGGGATCGCCCTCTTCCACCACCTGACCCGATCGCATCACGAGGGCGTGGTCGGCGATGCTGCTCACGAGGTTCAGGTCGTGGCTGACGAAGACGACGGCCAATCCGGTCGCGATGCGCACGGAGTCGATCAGCTCGAGGACCTGGGCCCGCACCGACACATCGAGAGCGGAGGTGGCCTCATCGAGCACGAGCACCTCGGGATCGACCGCGAGGGAGCAAGCGATCGCGGCCCGCTGTCGCTGGCCTCCGGAGAGCGATCGCGGCTGCGCAGCGCCGTGCCGTTCTTCGAGGCCGACTCGGCTGAGCAGTTCGTCGATCCTCTCCGTGCGCTGAGCGCCTTTCGCCAGCCCGTGGAGCCCCAGGACCCTTTCGATGCCCTGACGAACCGTGAGTCGAGGGTCGAGGGAGTGGTACGGATCCTGGAAGACGATCTGCGCGCGGCGCGCACGCGCGAGCCGCGCGTTGCGGCGACCGGGTGCGACGGGAGCACTCATCCGCGGGAAGTCGACGACACCGTCATCGGGCTCCTCCAGCCCCACGAGCATGCGCGCGGTCGTGGACTTTCCCGATCCCGATTCGCCGACCAGGGCCACGGTCTGTCCGCGCCGCACATCGAAGCTGATGCGTTCGACCGCCACGACATCGCCCTGCCTCGTGTGATAGCTCTTGCGCAGCCCGTCGACTCGGAGAGCGGGGGTGTCGTCGGCTTCGGCGGATGCCGAGACCTCGAAAGAGCGTGTCGCGATCGCCGACGGGCGAGCGGCCAGAAGCGTCCGCGTATACGGCGCGGCCGGAGCGCTGAACACCTCTCGGGGAGTTCCGCTCTCCACGATCACGCCGCCGGTCATGACGCAGATGCGGTCGCAGACCGCCCCCGCGAGATCCAGATCGTGGGTGATGAAGAGCATGCCCATATCACGGCTGCTCTGCTCGGAGCGAAGGATGCGCACCACTTCGGCCTGCGAGAGCACATCGAGCGCGGATGTCGGCTCATCGCACACCAGCAGCTGCGGTTCGCACATGAGCGCACCCGCGATCATGACCCGCTGAAGCATTCCCCCGGACAGCTGGTGGGGATACTGACGCATGTGCATGGCGGGGTCGGGAAGGCCGACCTCCTGCAGCAGCGACAGGGCTCGCTCCTCGGCCCGTGCGCGAGTCCACGACGGGTCCAGCAGGAGGGACTCGGTCAGGAAGTCACCGAGGCGGCGCGAGGGGTTGATCGCCGAGCGCGGGTCCTGGAACACCATGCTCACTTTGCTCCGACGCAGGGCACGCAACTGCGACGTCGAGGCCGAGAGCGCCTCGAGCCCGGTGACGTGGACCGTTCCGCTCGTGACGGCGCGGGCGGGGAGCAATCCGATCGCCGCGCGCGCGGTCAGGGATTTTCCTGACCCCGATTCGCCCACGAGGCCCACGACCTCTCCCTTCGCCACCGAGAGGGAGACTCCGCGCAGCAACTCGGTTCCGGGGTGCGATCCCACGCTCAGGCGAAGATCGTCGATGTTCAGCAGCGCAGTCATGCGGACCTCCGCGCGAAGCGATCAGCGAGGTGATCGCCCACGATGTTGAACGCCACGACGGTGAGAACGATCGCGGCTGCAGGGATGAAAGCGGGAAGGGGGTGCCCATCCAGCATGGCCGTACGCGCATCGTTGACCATCGCACCCCAATCGGGGGTCGGGGGCTGGATGCCGAGCCCCAGGAACGACAGGGCGGCCAGGTCGAGCATGGCGTACGCGAAGTTCATCGCGGACTGCGCCGAGATCGTCGGCGCGATGTTCGGCATCAGGGCGCGCAGGGCGACGAACGGGCTCGAGAAGCCCTGCACCCGGTACGCCGCGATATAGGGTTTCGTCCGCTCCGACACGACGACGTTTCGCACGAGTCGCGCGACGTACGGCGAGTACGCGATGCACATCGCCACGACCGGGGCGACGACTCCCTTTCCGAAGATCGCGACCGCGATGATGGCGATCAGCAGACCGGGAAACGCGAAGACTATATCGGTGACTCGCGTCAGGACCCGATCGACCCATCCGCCGAACCACCCGGCGAACAGCCCGATCGCCGTGCCCAGGAGCGTGGAGATCGCGACGATCACGAGCGGCGCGATAAGCGCACTCTGCGCCCCCCAGATCATCCGCGAGAGGATGTCGCGCCCCGACGCGTCGGTACCGAGCACATGCCCCGCCGAGGGCAGCGCCATGGGCGCGTCGAACGAGAGCTGTGTGGGGCTCTGGATGGGCAGCACCGGGGCCAGCAGCGCGGCCGCCGCCACGAGAGCGATGAAGCCCACGCTCAGCCCGAAGAACAGATTGCCCGTCCCGACCTTGAAAGTGCGGGCCACCGGTGGGCTGCTGAGCATCGTGGCGGCGCTCATCGGGCGCTCCTTCCGGCTGCGGACCTCGGATCGATCAGCGGCTGCAGAGAGTCGACGATCGCGTTGGTGACGACGAACGCGACGACCACGATGAGCACGATGGCCTGCACGACGGGGAAGTCCGATCCATTGATGGCCTGCACGAGAAGCGATCCCACTCCGTTGAGCCCGAAGAGCTGCTCCACGACCGAACTGCCGACGAAGAGGGCTGCCAGGAGGGTGCCGAGGATGGTCGTGATGGGGCCGAGGGAATTGCGGAAGGCATGCCGCCCCACCACGGTCCGAAACGGCACGCCCCGGCTCAGAGCGACCTCGACGTGCTCCTTGCCGAGCTGCTCGATCATCGCCACCCTGACCACCCGCGCGACGAGCGCGATCGCGCCGATTGCGAGGGCGATCGCGGGGAGGGTCAGATGCCACACCGCGTCGAAAAAGCCTGAACCCATGCCGAATGTCGGGAACCAGCCGAGACCGACGCTGAAGGCGGAGATCAGGACGACACCCGCCACGAACGCCGGCACCGCCGCCACCGCAGTGACCACGATCACCAGTGCGCGATCGATGGTCCTGCCTGCCTTGACTGCCGAATACACGCCCACGGCCACTCCGACGATCGCGATGAGGGCCATCGAGTACGCCACCAAGCCGATCGTCGTGGGCAGCCGCGAAACGATCAGTTCCGAGACGGGACTGCGGAAGCGGTACGAGTAGCCGAAGTCACCGGTCACGACATTCGTGAGCCAGTTCCAGAACTGCACCCACAGCGGTTGATCCAGTCCGTACTTCTCGGTGACCGCCGCGACGGCGGCGGGGTCGCGGTTCCCCCTCCCCTGGATGAGAATGTCCAGGGGATCGCCGGGAACCAGCTGCAGCGCCAGGAAGACGAGTGCCGAGACCACGAGGAGCGTGATCAGGACATTCCCGACTTGCCGGAGCACGGACGAGGTGACGCCCATCAGGACCCTGCGGCCCCGACCGCTGCCGCCCACGGGTAGTAGAGGTAGTTGATGGCGGGCGAGGGACCGGTGATCCGATCACTGATGAACATGGTGCTCGGCTGGGTCTCCAGCGGCAGCCACGGAATCTCGGTCGCAAGGAGGGCGTTCATCTTGGCGACGGTGTCCTGCCGGTCCTCCGGTGTCGCCTGCGCGCTCATCTGGTTGTACAGATCGACGTACTCGTCGTTCTTCCAGTTGCCGTAGTTGGAGAAACCGTCCGGGAGCAGGGTGGACATGAACTGCGCACCGTCTCCAGACGAGATGTACCACAACGTGGGCAGCAGGTCGATGTCCTTGCGGTTCTCGGGCTCGCCGAAGTACGCGCCGTACTCATCGCCCGCGACCGAGTTGATGGTCGCGTCCAGGCCGATCGTCTCGGCGGCCTGCACGAGAGCCTGTGCGAGGATCTCGAACGGCTCGAACCCCGCATAGGAAGCGATGACGATGCTCTCCCCGGACAGGTCGATGCCCTCGACCAGCTTCTTGGCCGCCTCAGGGTCGTAGTCATAGCCGTCCGGCAGGGCGGCTTCGATCGCATCAACGTCGTATCCGACCCACGTGCTGTCGGGAATGAGCGTGTCGGCGGTCTTGGCGTAGCCCCGGTAGATCGAATCGACCATGCCCTGGCGGTCGAGCGCGGTCAGGAGCGCCTGGCGCACGCGCGTGTCTCCGAGAGGCCCCTCCATGTCGGTGACGATCACGCTGTCGGTCGTCGTGTTCAATCCGAAGTACACGTCGCCGTGGTCGGAGTCGGACAGCTGGCTCAACGCACTCGGGGCGATTCCGAAGCCGCCGTCGACCTCGCCCGCGGTCATCGCGTTCATGCGGGCAGTCCAGTCGGGAAGGAAGACGAACTCCACCTCGCCGGCCTGCGCGGTGAGCTCGGGATCCCAGTAGTCATCGAACTTCTCCAGGGTGATGGACTTGCCGCTCGTCCACGAGCCGAGCGTGAACGGCCCGGTGCAGTTCACACCGCCCGATGGAGTGCCGTAGGTCTCGTCCGCCGTGGCGAGAGTCTGAGCGGACTCCACGACTCCGGCGGTCGTCGCGAGCCAGCTGTTGAAGAGGGCGTTGGGCCTGGGAAGGGTGATGGTCACCTCCAGCGGCCCCGTGGCTTGGATCTGCGCATCGAGGAACTCCGAGACCCAGTACGAGCCGACCGCGGGATCCTGATGGCGAGTGAAGGAGGCCACGACATCGGCCGAGGTCATGACCGTCCCGTCGTGGAACTTCACATCGGGACGAAGCTTATACACGTAGGTCGTGTCATCGACCTGGGTGTACGACTCGGCGAGGCCGGGCGAGACCGAGAGGTCGTTGTCCCAGCGGAAGAGCGAATCGCACACGTTCGCCAGCACCGTGCTCGGGGCGTAGTCGTTCGTGTACGCGAAGTCGAGCGATCCCGGCTCGTTGGGCAGCGACCACGTGAAGGAGTCGATGGGGCCGGTCGGGTCAGGGCTGTCCGCCGTGATCTCGAACTCAGCGGGCGCGACCGACTCCCCGGAGTCGGGCGCACCCGCGCATGAGGTCAGGACGAACGCGGCGGAGAGCGCTATGCCGGTCGAGGCAAGGGCGGAGCGGCGCGTGCGGCTGCGTCGGGAATGGTGCTGAGACATGGTGACTCCTCGGGTTTCGGGTAGAGCGGAAGCGAATCAGGATGCGGTCGGTCGCGCGTACGCGAGGTCGGCTTCGTAGACGGGTTCTCCGCCGATCCAGGTGGATGCGACGCGACAGTCGGCGATCTCTCGGGGCTCGACCGTGAAGGGATTCACTGCAAGCACGACGAGGTCGGCCAGCATCCCTTCCGCGATGGCACCGGTCAGGTTCTCGCGTCGGTTGACGAAGCTGCTTCCGACCGTGTACGCGTCCCACGCTTGGACGAGGGTCAGGGCCTGTTCGGGCAGGAACGGCTCCTTCGCCTCGTCGGCCACCTCGGCGACTCGGGTCACGGCCACCTGCATTCCCGCGAGCGGATCGGCACTCGAGACCGGCCAGTCGCTGCCACCGGCGAGCCGAACCCCCGCGGCCGCGAACTCCGCGAAGGGATACTGACGCGTAGCCAGATCGGGATGCAAGAAGGGAAGGGTGAGCTCGGTCATCTGGGCCTCGTTGCGAGCCCAGTAGGGCTGGATGTTCGCAACAGCCCCCAGTTCCGCGAACCGGCGCACATCCGCACTCTGCACCACCTGGACATGGGCGAGATGATGACGGCGGCCCGTCGTGCCGTTCTGCCGGGCGGCGTTCGCGACCGCGTCGAGGGCCTCGACGACGGCGCGGTCGCCGAGCGCGTGGAAGTGCACCTGCGTTCCCGCGGCGTCAAGCGCGGCGACGACCCGCCCAAGCACCTCGACGTCCACGAAGCTCAGCCCGGCATTCGTCGTTTCGTGACCGCACGCGTCGCGGTACGGCTGGGTCATCGCCGCTGTGAAGTTCTCGGCGATGCCGTCAACCATGATCTTCACGGAGTCGGCATCGAAGCGGGCCGGGTCCTCATCGACGGAGGCGCGACGCTCGAGCAGCGCAGCGACCTGGTCTTCGCTCTCCTGCCGGTCGTACCAGAGAGCGGCCGTGACCCGCGCTTTGAGGGAGCCGTCGCGCAGCGCCCGGCGATAGACATCCAGGTGATCCACCCCGTCGCGCACCTGCACCGCAGCGTCCTGCCAGCCCGTGATGCCCAGCGCGAGGCAATGCTCCTGCGCGCGAAGCAGCGCGGCATAGAGCTCATCGGGTGACACGGCGGGCCTGACGCGGTCGACCAGGTAGGCCGCTCCCTCGTGGAGCGTGCCCGAGGGAGCACCGTCCGCGCTCCGCTCGATGCGCCCGTCCACGGGGTCGGGAGTCTCGGCGGTGATGCCTGCGAGGGCGAGCGCGCGCGAGTTGACCCACGATCCGTGGTGGTCGGCGTTTGCGAGGGACACCGGGCGATCGGGGCAGATCTCGTCCAGGATGTCGGAAGTCGGCGTGCCACCGGGGAACCACGAGAGCTGCCAGCCTCCCCCGACGATCCACTCGTCGTCGGGGTGCGCGTCCACGTAGGCGCGAATCAGCGCTTTGCACTCCTCCGCGTCGGCCGCACCGACGAGGTTGCACTGACCCAGTTCGAAACCGCCCATGATCGGATGGAGATGCGAATCGACGAAGGAGGCCGACACGAGGCCGCCCGCGAGGTCGACCACCCGCCCGTCGGGCGATCCGAGATCGCGAATCTCCGCGTCGGGTGCGACCGCCACGATCCGTTCCCCGTGAACGGCTACACCCACCCCGTCGACGGGCCCCCGGCCCGGCAGGTATGTGCTTCCTCCGACGAAGATCGGCATTCAGGCTCCTAAGAAAGAACTGGTCGAATGCCGAACAGCGTACAAACGCGCAGGGCAGGACGACGGTGATCTGACCAATGGTTTACGGCGTTGAAACAAAAGTAAACATAGCTGACATCAGTGTTGACAGCTAGAGGGGACATTCGCGTCAACCCGTTGGATAGGCTGGCCCGATGCCGAGAACGAGTCCGCGCCTCTCCCGAACAGTGATCCTCGATCGTGCGCTGGAGATCGCCGAGAAGACCGACGACCAGCCCGGTCAGGCGCTTACCGGCCGGTCGCTGGGTGACGCCCTGGGGGTAGACCGGTCCGCCATCTGGCGCCACTTCGAGGATAAGGACGACCTTCTGCTCGCGGTCGCCGACCGTATCATCGGCGTGATCCTCGAGTCCCTTCCGCCATCGGCCTCGCCGCAGAAACGCCTCGAGGAGATGTTCCGCGCCTTCATCAGGACATTCGGCCGGTACCCCTTCGTGGCATCCGAGCTCGGACCACGCAACTTCACTCTGGTCAACGGGAGCACCGCGTGGGAGCGCATCGTGGCGGCGCTTCTGGAGATGGGCGTGCCCAGTGAAGACGTCGTTCTTCACTACCGCGTGTTCGCCGACGTGATGATCGCTCTCTCCGCCTCCAAGGCCGTAGAGCAGCAGCGGTCCGCCGAGGAGCGGGCTCGTGAATTCGCCATGGCGCGTGCGGCCCTGTACCAGCTCGAGCCGGAGGATTTCCCCCACACCATGAGCGCCATCGATCTGCACCTGTCGATGACCGATGAGAAGGTCGCAGAGGGTTTCCTCGCCATCTACTGGGCCGGGGTCCGCTCTCTCGCGAGTGCCCGGACTCCGTGATCTTGTAGCGGCGCGCATTTGATGTCATCATCGTTGACATCAACGGTTATCGAGTCACCTACTGCGCCCTCGCGGTTGCCGCGATGTCGTACTCGATTCTCCCGTCGCTCCTGGCACCCCTGTTGCCGTCTCTCGGTGCTCACTTCGGAATCGACCACCGTGAGGCGTCGTGGCTGATCACCGCCTACCTGATCAGCGCCGCGGTCGCCACACCCGTCGGGGGCAGGCTCGGCGACCTGTATGGGCGGCCACGCGTCCTGCGACTGGTCCTGATCGTTCTCACCGCCGGCGGTGTGCTGGCGGTGCTCGCTCCCGACTTCGGATGGCTGCTGGTTGCGCGCTTCGTGCAGGGCCTCGGGGGCTGCATCTTTCCGCTCGCGTTCGGCATCATCCGCGATCAGTTCCCCGCTGAGCGCATCGCCGGTGCGATCGGGTTGACATCGTCGATCGTCGCCCTGGGCGCCGGCATCGGCATAGTGGTGGTCGCACCACTCGAGGCGGCTCTCGGCTATCGCGCCGTGCTGGCGCTTCCTGTCGCCCTCGCAGCGGTGGCGACGGCGCTCGCGTTCGCGGTGATACCCAGCACGTCGAGCATCGACCCGTCCGGGCGGGTGAGCTGGTGGTCTGCCGCGCTCTTGTCGGGCGCGCTGACCACCTTTCTGGTCGTGGTGACAGAACTGCCGAGGTGGGGCTGGTCGTGGGCGACGCTGGTGGTTTCGGTGGCCTGCCTCGTGTTCACCGGCGCGTGGGTGGGTACTGAGCGGCGGTCGACGTCGCCGCTCATCGACGTTGATCTGCTCACCCGACCCGCGCTGGTCGCGGTGAACGTGCTCGCCTTCCTGGGGGGATGGTACCTGTTCGCGAGCCTGACGCTGCTGCCTCAGTTTCTCCAGGCCGCCGTATCGGACGGCGGCCTGGGAAAGAGCATCGGGGTGGCGAGCCTGCTCCAGTCGCCGCAGACGATCGTGCTCTTCCTGACCGGGCTCGCCGCGGGGTGGCTCACCCGCGTCGTCGGTGGTCGTCGCAGCATGCTCGTCGCGTCGGCCGGCCTCACGGCGGCGGCGGGACTGCTCGTCGCCTTCCACGGACACGACTGGAATGTGCTGGTGCCGGCGGTGCTCAGCGGGGTGGGGGTCGGTGCGCTGTTCGCCGTCGTGCCCAACATCGTGGTGTGGCACGTGCCGCAGCGCAGCACGGGCGTCGCGACGGGGGTCAACCTCACCGCCCGGAACATCGGCGGCGCGGTCGGCGCCCAGGTCACCGCAGCGGTGTGGGCCGTGGCGTATGCCCTCGGTCCCGAGTTCGCCTATCCCGCGGCGTTCGGGTCACTCAGCTTCGTCGGGCTGCTCTCTCTCGGGGCCGCGTTCTCGCTGCCGCGCACTCGGCCCATCGCCGAGATGTGACTCACAGGAGTTCGTGAGCGGCGCGCCAGATCATCACCCGATCGAGGGCGGCGATGAACCGGTCGACCGCACCGCGGTCGAGGGTCAGCGGCGGCTTGATCTTCAGCACATTCTTGTGGTCACCGGTCGGCTGCACGATGATCCCCTCGTCGAGGAGATCGCGGCAGATCTCGAACGCGGCGGTACCGTCGGGGTCATCGACATCCTTGCCGATGATCTCGATCCCGAGATAGAGGCCCATCCCGTGAACGGTACCCAGTTTCGGATGTTTCGCGCACAGCTCGCGAATGCGAGCGGTCAGGTAGTCGCCCGTCTCCCGAGCGTTCGCCTGCAGGTCGTCGTCGGCGAGCACACGCAGCACGGTCGTCCCCACTACGCAGCTGACCGGGCTGCCCCCGGCCGACGAGAAGAACGAGCCCTCGGACGCGAACGCTTCGGCGATGGCAGAGGTGGTGATCACCGCTCCCAGGGGATGGCCGTTCCCCATCGCCTTCGCGACGGCGATGACGTCAGGGACGACACCCTGCTGCTGAAAGCCCCAGAAGTGGTGCCCGAGACGACCGTAGCCGACTTGCACTTCGTCCGAGACGCACACCCCGCCTCGCGCACGGACGGCCTCCCAGAGGCCCGCGAGGTAGCCGTCCGGCAGGAGCACGCCGCCGCCGTTGCCGAACACCGGCTCGCTGATCACCCCGGCGAGGCTGACCCCACGAGCGTCGAGCTGATCCAGCTTCGCCAGCGCGTCTCCGAGATAGCGACCGGCGTCCCGGCCGCGGTGTTCTCCTCGGTACGCGTTGGGCGTGGGCAGAAGATGCACCCACTCGGGGCGGCTTTCGACCGCGAACGGGTTGTCACCGATGGAGGTCGAGATCGCGTCGGCTCCTACCGTCCATCCGTGGTACGCCTCGGTCAACGCCAGGACATCCGACCGCCCGGTCGCCGCTTTGGCGAGCCTGATCGAGAGATCCACCGCTTCGCTGCCGCTGTTGACGAGGAACACGACGTCGAGGCCCGGCGGGGTGTGCGCCGTGAGTTCCTCGGTGAACGTCGCCAGCGCCGCGTAGTGGAAGCGCGAGTTCGTGTTCAGCATCCGCAGCTGAGCCGCCGTCGCGTCGGCGATGCGCGGGTCTCCATGGCCGAGGATCGCGACGTTGTTGACCATGTCGAGGTAGCCCCGGCCGCGGACGTCGATGAGGTGATGACGCCACCCGCGCTCGATCTGGGGCGGGTCTTCGTAGTAGTGCTCCTGCACGGGCGCGAAGGTGCCCTGGCGTCTGCCGAGCAGGTCGGCCGAACTGCGGCGCTCGTTCGCTGCGGCGATCCGCCCGAGCAGCGGCGCAGGGTCGGGGCAGATCCGCCGCCACGCGGATTCGTGTCCTGGCGTCACGAACTGCGGCGGCCGCAGCCCGGGTCCGGCACTCAGCTGCACCGACAGCAGTGCGCCGCCGTGGTCGCCCACGGCGGTCGCGATGTGCTGCCCGGCCGCGCACGGCGCCGGAAGCGAAAGCTCTGCCGTGGCGCCCCCGATGATGATCGTGAGGCCGTCCTCGACCTCGAGCGCGAGCCGTCCGTCCTCGGTGCGATCGAGCACTCCGTCGGCGGGACTGAGCAGCGGGGTGCCGGCGCTCACCACCGCATCCACCGCCAGGGCGTACGAGCGCGGGACTCCCCCGCCCGCCGCATCGGGGTGGAGTCGATACTCCCCGTAGCGGGTGACGACGGGTCCGCGCGCCGCCCAGGCATCCCGGAGCACGGCCTCCGAGTGGCCCTCGTCGAGCCATGCGCCGGAGTTGTGCGCCGGCGAGAAGACCGACAGGTCGACCTCGACGGCGTTCTCGAGGTTCGCCAGGATGGCCGCCGGTGCGACCGCGAGCTCTGGCAGCCTGCCGAGTGCATCCCTGATGAGCAGTTCCGCCTCGACGGCCCCGACCGCGGCGGCCCGATCGAGTATCCGCCGCTCGAGCGGGCGCCTCGCCGCCGCGTAGACGTTCTCGGGATCGTCGGCTTCGATGCGCTCGGCGCTGGCGACGAGCACGAGCGCGCGCTGCACGACGAGAGGCCAGAGCGCAACGATCTCCGCGTCGGTGAGGGGGCACACCGCGTCGAAGGCCCGGATGCAGGTCAATGCTTGTGAGAGGTCCTCGCCATCGTGATGGAGGAGCGACGCGACCGCGACCGCGAGTTCGGCCACCCGCCAACCCGCAGCGAGGTCGCCGAAGTCGATCGCCCCGATGACGCGCCCGTCGGCATCGACCACCACGTTGTCGGTGCTCAGGTCGCCATGCAGGGCCTGCACCGCGAGAGCATGCTGCACCGAGTCGAGCCGTTGCTGCGCCGCCTGGAAGAGTTCCTGCCGCCACGCCCGCTCGGCGTCACCGAGCAGCTCGTCGGCGGCGCCGACGACCCGCGATGCCTGGCGCAGATCCCACTCGCCATCGCTGTGCAGC
Organism: Microbacterium sp.; assembly: GCF_035554235.1. Lineage (GTDB taxonomy): Bacteria > Actinomycetota > Actinomycetes > Actinomycetales > Microbacteriaceae > Microbacterium. Next base: position 36,215 of record NZ_DATMIO010000018.1, read on the forward strand.
CCGACGTGCTCGAAACCGGCCAGCGCCGCGACGATCGTCCCGGCGACTCGTCCGAGATCGGCCGCCGTCTCTGCGGCGAGCGCACGCCGTCCGCCGGCGGGAGTCCCCTCCAGAAAGTCGAGCATGCGAGCGTGATGGGTTTCACCGCACACCTCCACCGCGTAGATGTCCTGCCCATCCAGCCCGGCCACCACCGACGGCACGCTGAGGCCGGCGGGCGGGCTCTGGGCAAGGATGCGGAGAGCTTCGTTCTGCGCCTCCAGCTGCGGGCGCGTCGTCCCCCCGTGCGAGATCTTCAGCAGCCTGCGCTGCCCGTCGACATCGACCAGGAAGTTCTGATCCTCGTTGCTCCCGAGTGAGCGCACGGCGCCGCGCACACCGAATCGCTGTGCCGCGAGCTCGGCCGCGAACTCGGCAGTCAGCGGGGCGAGCCGGGGAGTATCGGCGAATTCCGGATGCATGGCTCTCCTCCGTCGGTTGCGGAATGAAACGCGTGGGCTGCCGTCAGCGGAATGTCGGAACGATGACGAACAGCTTGCGCAGCTGCTCGTGCACCGTCCACGTGCCGCGCCAGCCGTCGGGCATGATCAGGGTGGAGCCGGCGGTGATCAGGACGGGGTCGCCGTCGTCTGGCTGGATCGTTGCAGAACCCCAGGCGATCTCGCACACTTCGGTGTATCCGTCCCGCACGGCCGTGAAGGTTCCCGGGGAGCATTCCCAGTACCCGGCCGACGCGTCACCCTCGGTCCACAAGTCGACACTGGCTTCGACGAGGTCGGGCGTGAGCGCCGTCGGCTTCTGGGCGAACTCGCCGAGCTGAACCTCGCGGGCTTCGGAAACGATCATCTGCATGTCATGCCTTTCTTCAGCGGCCTGCTATGAGTCCGGCGAGCTTGGCGGCGGCTGCCGTGTTCGGCTGTCCCCCGGCCTCTCGCCTGTCTGCCACAGCGTAGGCGCCGTAGACGGCGCTCACCCCTAGCCAGCGGAGAGGCTCGATCTCCCACTTCCTGGTGCGGCGCCCGACCCACGGAAGCCTTGTCAGGTCCGTGTCTCGGCCCGCGATGAGATCGGCGAGGGTTCGGCCGGCCAGGTTCGTGGTCGTGACGCCCGTTCCCACGTAGCCGCCGGCCCAACCCAGTCCCGTGGAGCGGTCCACATCCACGCTCGCGGCCCAGTCACGTGACACGCCGAGAACCCCCGCCCACGCGTGTGCGAGGGGGACTCCCGCTGCGCCGGGGAAGAACCGATCCAGCAGCGCCCTGAGCTGCCCGATCGTGCGCTCCTGCGTCTTTCCGTCGTCGTCCACTCGCGAGCCGTAGCGGTAGGGCACGCCTCGACCGCCGAAGGCGATCCGGTCGTCGGCCGTGCGCTGCGCGTACATGTAGATGTGCGCGAAATCCCCCAGCGTGGTGCCGTCGGCCCAGCCGACGGCATCCCAGAATGCGGCGGGGAGCGGCTCGGTCACGATCATCGAGGAGTTCAGCGGCAGCAGCGTACGGTGCTGCCCCTTCAGATCGGCGGTGAACCCCTCGGTAGCCCGGATCACGAACGGCGCACGCACCACTCCGCCCGCGGTGCGTGCCTCGCCGGGGACGATCTCGGTGACCGTCGTCCCCTCGAAGATCGTCACTCCGAGACGCTGCACGGCATCCGCGAGCCCCTTCACCAGCTTCACCGGATCCACGCTTGCGCAGTGGGGGTGCCAGAGGCCGGCCAGCACGCCATCGACGTTCACGCTGCGAGCGGTCTCTTCCGCCGACCACAGCTGCACATCCGTGCAAGGCCAGGCGCTCTCGGCGGCGTGCGACGCCTTCAGGCGCGCCGCCTGCGCGGGCAGCAGCGCCACATTCAGCTCACCGCCCTTTCGGATGTCGGCATCGATCCCCTCTGCGGCCGCGACGTCGATGACTTCGTCGACCGCGGCGTTCATCGCACGCTGCTGATCGATCGCCGCCTGTCGTCCGTGGGATTTGACGTATTGGCCACGGCCTCCCGTCACCGAGTTCGTCAGCCAGCCGCCATTGCGGCCGGACGCCCCGAAGCCCGCGAACCGCTGCTCGAGCACGACGACGCGAGCATCGGGTTGCTGCTTCTTGACGTAGTACGCCGTCCACAGGCCAGTGAAGCCCGCGCCGACGATGCAGACGTCGGCATCCAAAGACTGCTGCAGCGCCGGACGCGGCGCCGGAGCCCCTTCGCGCTCCCACCACCACGAGACACCGCCGTTGACGATCGCGTTCATGGTCATCTCCCCGTCGCGAGGTGCTGCAGGGCCGACAGTGTCTCCAGCTCGTGCTGTTCGGTGCCGTAGTCGCTCAGCTTCACGATGGTGGTCCGGGTTGCCGGGTGCACATAGACATACTGCCCGTGGATGCCCAGCGCGCTGAAGTCGCGCTCGGTTCCCTGCGTGTGCCACCACTGCGTCGAATAGGGCAGCTCGTCGACGGGGAGCGGTGACGGAGCCGCAATGCGCTCCATCCAGTGTGCGGCGACGATTCTCTGGTCTCCGACCATGCCGTCCTCGGCCATGAGTCGGCCGAGGCGGGCGAAATCCCTCGCGGTGGCGTTGAAGCAGCAGTAGGCCTTCTCCACCCCGACGCGATCGAGGTTCCACCGGGCGGGCGCCTCGGCGCCGATCGGCTGCCATAACCATGCGGTGGCCAGCTCGGCGAGCGGCTGGCCCGTCACCCGGGCGAGGATCATCCCGAGGTAGGCCGTGTCGACGCTTCGATACGTGCCCACCGTGCCCGGAGCCGCCGTGACCGTGCGAAAGCGTGCGAGGTAGGCCGCGGAGTCGTCCGCGTAGTACATCCCCATCGTTCCGGTTTCCGTGTCGCCCCCTTCCACGTTCTCCGGCACGTCGATCGATGACGTCATGTTCAGCAGGTGCAGCACGGTCACGTCATCGAACGGACCGCCGGTCCGCATTTCCGGCAGGATGTCGACGAGTCGGTCATCGACGTCGATCAGTCCGTCCGTCACGGCGTGGCCGATGAGCAGCGAGACGATCGATTTGGCCACCGACCAGGAACTGTGCTTGCGCTCCGGCGACACGCCCGGCGCGTACCATTCGGTGGTGAGCACGCCGTCCCGGACGATGAGCAGCGCGTTCGTGGACGTCGCGGTCAGGAAGTCCGCGGTGGGGAGCGGCCCGTCGAGCCACGGAACCTCTCCCAGGCTCTCGATGACAGCGGTGCGCGCGAACGGGCGAACAGCGGCGCCGACGCGCACCTCGCGGTAGGGAAAGAGCTCACCCCGCCGAGACGGAGGAGATGCAGCGACGCGGGCGAGGAGATCGGAGCTTGCGGGGGGCATATGGATCTCATTTCTGTCATCGATGTTGACAACAGTGTAGACGAAGGGAGGCGGGCGATGACAGCGATCCGCGGAGGAACCGATCCGTCCGCCGAGAGCCGGCAAACTGGTCGACCAGTCGGCCACGGGCGTAGACTGTGTGTGACGCGAAGGAGCCCAGATGTCGATTGTCACCGCAGACCTGTACGACGAGCACGGTGAAGAACTCCAGTCCCTTTGGCTGCAGATGCGCTCCTTCGGTGCGCATCGATCGTTCGAGGGCCCCATTCGCACCGTCCGATGCTACGAGGACAACGCCCTGCTGAAGCAGACCGTTCAGACACCCGGCGACGGGGCGGTCCTGGTGGTCGATGGCGGCGGCTCGCTCGAACGGGCGCTGATGGGCGACATGATCGCGCAGATCGCGTCGGATGCCGGGTGGGCGGGGATCGTGATCAACGGTGTCATCCGCGACCAGTCCGCCGTGAACGCCCTGCCCATCGGAGTGAAGGCGCTCGGCACCAACCCGCGCAAGAGCACGAAGGCGGGCGAGGGTGAGGTCGATGTCGACGTGACTTTCGGCGGCGTCACCTTCCGGGTCGGAGCGCGCCTGTACAGCGATGACGATGGAGTACTCGTTGAGCGCTGACGTTCCCGGCGCCACGGGCAAGATCGCAGGGCTTCGCCCAGTCAATCTGCAGAAGCAGGAGCCTGCGTCATCCGAGGTCGCTCGCGCGCTGCTCGACTACATCTTCTCGGGCCAGATCGGCCCGGGCGAGAAGCTGCCCTCCGAGCGGCAGCTCAGCGAGTCTTTCGGCGTGGGGCGCTCGGTGGTGCGCGAGGGAATCAAGTCACTGGGCCTGCTGGGCCTGGTCGAGTGGCGCCACGGGGGCGGCACGTATCTTCGCAGCGCCGACTCCGACCTCCTTCCTCGAGTGATCGAGTGGGGGCTGATGCTCGGAGAGCGCAGCACGACCGATCTCGTCGAGGCCCGCCAGTACATCGAACGCGTCACCTCCGGGCTCGCGGCCGATCGCCACACGCCCGAGCATCTCGAAGCGATCGCCGCCGCCCTGGAGTCGATGGGCGCGGCCACCAACGTCGACGAGTTCGTCGACGCCGACGTGCGGTTCCACTTGGCCGTGGCGGATGCCTCGGGCAACGGGGTGCTGAGCAACATGCTGAAGAACATCTCCTCGCTTCTTCATGTCTGGATTCACCGCGTCGTCGAGGCGGAGCACGCACGCGTCCTCAGCGAGGGGGAACCCGCCACGTGGCCGCAGGCATGGTCGTCGTTCCAGGAGCACGTCCCCGTGTTCGAAGCGATCAAGGCGCGCGATCGCGCCCGCGCGAGCGCGGCGATGGAGCTCCACATGGGTCGCGCCAGCGCGCGGCTCGTCGAAACGCTGAACGAGTCGAACGCCGCTCAGGGCTGACCGCCGGGGCGCGAGCGCGGAGCGCACAAAGCGGGCCAGGATCGACTCGCGATCCTGACCCGCCCGCCAGCGGCACGATCGGGCATCGCGCGCTGGTTTCGATTTCGTGTTCTCGCGAGACGCTGGCCGGCGTTCGCTCGATCCATACGATCTCACAGGGCGTCCAGAGAGAGCAAGGCTTTTCTTTGAATCTCAGCCCATGAGCCGCGATAGCAATCAGCGTAAGCACTTCTCGCACGCAAACGTTGTCTCTTGATGGCCGATCGGCCAATCTGAGAAGGGATGGGAATGTCGCCCCGGGCCGGGCAGGCGGCCCATAGAGTAAGTCCGACCAGGTCCACCAGCGAGGGAGAACCCCATGCCGCCCCGTCGCACAGTGACGCTCCAGGATGTCGCGCGTGAGGCGGGCGTATCGGTCTCGACGGCATCCCGCACCCTCAACGGGCGCCCGGCGAAGGTGGGGATCGAGACCCAGGAGCGCGTCCGCGCGATCGCACGCAGGCTCGGGTATGCGACGAACCTCGGCGCCCAAGCCCTCGTTCTCGGGCAATCCCGGGCGGTGGGACTCATCGTGGGCAGCGTGCCCGAGGACTATCAGAACCCGGTGCTGGCGGGAATCTTCCGGGCGGCAGCACGCCGCGACATGGTTGTCACGACCGCCGTGAGCGGCATAAGCGACGTCGAACGCACCGGCCAGGCTGTTCGCCAGCTCCGCGGGCAGCGTCCCGCCACGGTGTTCGTCGTCGGCACCGAGGGCCCGGATGCCCCCGGTGTGCGAGAGCTTCTCGAGGAGCTGGCTCACGTGGAAAGCGATGGATGCCGGGTGGTGATGATCGGGATCGGCGGAACGCCGTTCGACTCGGTGGTCGTCGACGACTACCAGGCCGGCGCAGTCATGGCGCAGACCTTCTTCTCGCTCGGCTACACCGATGTCAGTCTCCTCGCCGGTGTGGGCCCTGGCGAGCTGAGTGCGCAGCGAACGAGCGGCTTCATCGAAACGATGGCGTCGCTGGGAACCGTGATACCCCCCACCCAGGTCCTGTGGCAGGAGTTCAGCCACGACGGCGGATATCGCGGGGCCGGCGAACTCCTTCGACGCCGCCCGCGACCCCAGGCGATCTTCTGCGTCAACGACGCCATGGCGATCGGGGCCTGTGTCCGGCTGCGCGAGCAGGGCGTTCGGATCGGCCCCGAAATCGCGGTCGCGGGGTGCGATGACATTCCCGCGCTTCGCGACTTCGACCCCCCGCTGACGACGATGCACCTCCCGTGGACGGAGGCGGCCGAGCATGCCTTCGAGCTGGCCTCCTATGAACGGTCCGCGGAACGAGCGGTGGTGCTCAAGGGGCATCCGGTCGTTCGGGCGTCCACCCCGGAGAGAGGCTAGTCAGAGGTCAAATCCGCCACGTGAGCGCACCACTCGGCGACGAGCGCGGCGAAGCGTTCGGGATCTTCGAGGTGCAGGTAGTGGCCGCGGCCCGACCACAGATCGATGCGAGAGCCGGGCGGGGCGGGAATGCGGCGCTCGCGCTCGACCCCCTCGCTCGTCGAGTGCAGTGCGAGGACGGGCTTGGTGCGAAGGCCTGCTACTTCGGCTGACCGGGGCAGCAGCCCGAAGGCCTCGGCGTCGAGGTATTCCGACCGCAGGTAGGCGGCGATCACCCATCCCGGAGTGTCGGCGAGGTCGCGGACCACCCGCTCGCGATCGGCGCCGTTGAGGCCTCCGAGGGCACTCCGGAAGAATTCGTCCACGCTCTCGTGTCCGCGCTCTTCGATGTCGTGCGCCCAGGACTTCATGGCGGAGCGCTCCGCCGCGCTCCCGCCGTACGCGGGATCCACGACGATCTCTCCCCGCACCAGTTCGGGAACCATTCCATGCACGCGCATCGTGACCTGCGCCCCCAGCGAGTGGCCGACCAGGACGGCAGGGACCCCCGTTGACCGGAGCCACGATGCGACCTCGACCGCGGCCGCGACGATGCTGGGCGGCGAGGCCGACGCGGATCGCGGTGAGTGCGGCAGCCGCGCGCTGTGCGCTCGAGCACCGGGCGGGAGCAAGCTGAGAATGGGAGTCCAGGACTCCGCGGAGCCGGCCCATCCGTGGACGAACACGATTGCGCTCGAATCCTGCAACGCCAACCCCCTTTGCTCGACGCCCGTCTGCGGGCTGAGTCTTCATTAGAGCAAACGTTGTCTTGATAAGCAATCGCATGGCTCGTATTGACAGACACTCTCACGTGATCTAGCGTGATAGCGCTTGCCCCAGCTTCCTGCAACTGCTGGACCGAACGAGCACTTCATGAAATACGAGCACTTCATCAAAGGAGAGAAGATGGCATCTCGGAAGATGTGGGTCGCCACAGCAGTCGTCGCCGGCCTCACGATCAGCCTGGCGGCCTGCACCGGTGGGGGTCCCACTGACACACAGTCGCCCGACGAGAAGGTGTCGCTCACCTTCTGGGGCACGACCCAGGGTCAGCAGGCCCAGGTCGATCTCTGGAACGAGAAGCATCCAGAGACGCAGGTCACCTACGTCGAGCAGGGCGGTGACGCCGACATGACCACCGCGCTGCAGAACGCCACGGCCGCAGGCAACGCCCCCGACCTCTTCGAGACGCCCCGCGGCTACGGGGTGTCGTTCCTCGTGGACGGCGTGTCACGCGACCTGGCGGAGTGGTTCGACGCCGATGACAAGCTCGCGGAGAGCGCGCTCGAATTCGTCCACATCGGCGACGTCGTGGTGGGCGTTCCGTACGCGACCAACCCGACCTTCAACGCCGTCAACATGGCGACCTTCTCGAAGTACGGTTTCGAGGCACCGAAGACCTGGGACGAGTTCCTCACGCAGGCCGAGACGATGCAGACGCAGGGCGATGTCAAGAGCATGAACCTGCCGGGTGAAGACCCGTCGTACCTCCGGGATCTCGCGACGCAGTTCGGCGCGGAGTGGTGGTCACCCGAGGGCGATGCCTGGAAGGTCGGGTTCGCGTCACCGGAGTCGCTCGCAGCGGGCGAAGTGATCCAGCAGGCCATCGACGCGAACGTCGTCTCGAACCACACCTACATCGAGTGGGACGCGCTCATGCAGTTCTTCGCGTCGGGCCAGCTCTCGCAGTTCACGACATCCACCTGGCAGCTCCCGGTGTACGAAACGAATTTCGCGAGCTCCGTCGGCGACTGGGCCCTCGCGCCCTATCCTGCCGAGTCCGACTCGGGTGACCTCGTCTCGCCCAGCTACTTCAACATCTACGGCGTGTCGGCCGGCAGCAAGCACCCCGAGGCGGCCGTCGACTTCGCGGAGTGGCTCGCCACCGACCCCGACGCCGTCGCCATTCTCGCCGACACCACCGATGGCGCGTCGGTCTTCCCCGTCGTCGCCGACCCGACGCCGTACATCGAGGATCTCCTGCCGAGCGCTCTCCTCGGAGACAACCTCGCTTCGGCACCGGAGGTCGTCGAGAACGCCGTGGCAACGAGCCGTTCCATGCGGGAGGGCCCGAACCAGGTCGCTGCGACCGAAGAGATGGTCGACTGGTGGGCCCGCGCGCTGACGAAGGAAGTCACCGTCGCCCAGCTGCTCGAGCACATGCAGGAATGGACGACCGCCGACCTGGAGTCGCAGAACATCGCCGTCGTCGATTGACATGATGGGTAGCACGATGACGACAACGCCTTCCACAGAGTCGCCGGTGCAACGCCGCCGCGGGCAGGCTTCGCACCAGAAGGCCGGCATCGCCTTCGGCGCACCCTTCTTTCTGGGTTTCGTCTTCGTCTTCGTGCTGCCCATCGCCTATGCGCTCTACCAGAGCTTCTTCCGCGTCGAGGCGGCGGGCGGCCTCGGCCTCGGCGGGACCGACACGGTCTTCGCCGGATTCGAAAATTACATCAAGGCATTCGGGGACGACGGTTTCTGGGCGTCGATGCTGCGGGTCGCGGTGTTCGCCCTGATCCAGATCCCGATCTCCCTCGGTTTGAGCCTGGGCGCGGCGCTGCTCCTCGATTCGGTGAACTCCGAGCGTCGCAGTTCGGGTCTGCGCACCGCGCTCCTGGTGCCGTACATGGTGCCGGCCGTCGTCGCGAGCCTGATCTGGGTGTACCTGTACTCACCGAGAGTGGGCCCGCTCACCGCGGTCGGAAAGGTGTTCGGGCTCGACGTCAACTTCTTCGGCTCGAGCCTGCTGTGGATCTCGATCGGCAACCTGATCGTCTGGATGGTGCTCGGCTTCAACATGCTGATCCTCTACAGCTCGCTGCGAAGCGTGGACCGGTCGACCCTCGAGGCGGCACGCGTCGACGGCGCCGGGGCGCTGCGGATCGCGTGGTCGATCAAGATTCCCGCTATCCGCGGAACGCTCGTGCTCGCCGGCCTCATCTCCATCATCGGAATGCTGCAGATCTTCAACGAGCCGCTTCTCTTCCGAGCCGCATCGCCCGAAACGGTGACAAAGGACTTCACGCCGATCATGGCCATCTACTTCCAGGCATTCACGAGCAACAACTACAACTACGCCGCCGCCTTGTCTGTCGTGCTGGCCGTCGTCGTGGGCCTGCTCTCGTTCGGCTTCTACAAACTCACCACCCGCAAGGAGACGTCATGAGCGTCGATCTCC
>NZ_DATMIO010000019.1:0-26921 GCF_035554235.1 Microbacterium sp.
AGCAACAACTACAACTACGCCGCGGCGCTCTCCGTCATCCTCGCTCTCATCATCGGACTTCTCTCGTTCCTCTTCTACAAGACGACGGAGCAGAAGGCGTCCTCATGAGCGCCGACGTGCGAGAGGCCACCACGATCGCCGCCCCGGTCGCCCCCGAGAAGACCCCCCGCCGCAAGCGGCGGCGCGATCCCGAGCAGACGCTTGCGCTCGTCGGACTTCTCCTCTTCGCCTTCTACTCGATCGCGCCGGTGTGGTGGCTCATCGTCAATGCGACGAAGAACCGCCAGGACCTCTACAACTCGAACGGGCTGTGGTTCGCAGACTTCAATCTGGGTCAGAACCTCTCCGACCTCGCGACGTATTCCGACGGCATCTTCTTCCGGTGGATGGGCAACACCCTCCTCTACTCGATCGTCGGCGCGGGCGTGTGCACGCTCATCTCGATCGCAGCGGGCTACTCCCTCTCGAAGTTCCAGTACACCGGCAGAGGCATCGCGCTCGGCGTCGTGATCGGCTCGTTCCTCATCCCGAGCACGCTGATCACCGTTCCGCTGTTCCTCCTGTTCTCGCAGCTCGGGATCGTCGACACGATCTGGGCGGTCCTCATCCCCCTCTTCATCTCCCCATTCGGGGTGTACCTCGCGAAGGTCTACGTCGACGGCGTCGTTCCCGACGAACTGCTCGAGGCCGCTCGCATCGATGGCGCCTCCGAGCTGCGGACGTTCCTGCAGATCGTCCTGCCCATGATGCGCACCGGCGCTGCCACGATCTTCGTTCTGCTCTTCGTCGCGAACTGGAACAACTTCTTCCTCCCCCTGACGATGCTGCGCGGATCCGACAAATGGACTCTCGCCGTCGGCCTCTACAGCTGGTTCGTGAACCGCTCGGACACGACCGTGGACCGCACGGCGCTCACGATCACGGGAGCGCTGATCTCGATCATTCCGCTGGCCATCATCATGATCGCGATGCAGCGGTACTGGCGCACCGGGGTCACGATGGGCGCCATCAAGTAGCGGATCGACGTGCCGGCATCCGCTCACCGTCGGCGCAGATCGCAATTTCGAACTCGACTTGCATTTCGAATGCGCTTTCGCTACTTTCGGAGGGCCCGACCCGATGCGGGCTCTGTCCGCGCCGACTTCACGGGCGCATCGAACAAGGGAGTTTGAAATGCAACGCATGACGAAGAAGGCCCGCCTGCTGCCACGACTGGCGGCGATCACCACGGTGGCCACGGCCGCCGCGCTCACGATCGCCGGCTGCACGCCGGCAGGTGCCGGCAGCAGCAGCGGCGACGGCGAGACGATCACGGTCTGGCACTACTACAGCCTCGAGAACCAGGTCGCGATGCTCGATGAGTTCAAGAGCACGTTCGAGGCCTCCCACGAGGGCGTGACCGTCGAGAACGTCTACGTGCCTCAGGACCAGTTGAACTCGAAGCTCGTCGGAGCCGTCGGCACCCAGACCGGGCCGGACATCGTCGTATTCGACGGTTACAGCGCGACGACCCTGATCGGCGGCGGCGCTCTGGCACCGATCACGTCCCAGTGGGAGGCCTTCGACGATGCCTCGGAGATCGCCGAAGGCGCAGTCACGAGCGTCGAGGGAGAGATCTATTCGGTCCAGGGATACGTCAACCTGCTCGGCCTGATCTACAACAAGACCATTCTCGACGAGCTCGGCCTCGAGCCGCCCACCAGCATCGACGAGCTCGAGACCGACATGGCAGCGGCGAAGGCCGCCGGCTACCAGGGGATCACCCTCGCCGGGCAGCCCGATGTGCAGGGCGCGTTCCAGGCCTACCCCTGGCTGACGGCTGCGGGCTTCAGCTACGACGACCCGCAGACCGCCCCGCTCGTGGACGCGTTCACTCGGGTCCGTGGCTGGGTCGAGGACGGCTGGCTGTCTCCGCAGGTGGCCACGTGGGACCAGAACATCCCGTTCACCGAGTTCCTCGGCGGGAAGACGCTGTTCGCCGAGAACGGCAACTGGCAGCTCAGCACGCTCGCAAGCGACGCCTCGTTCGACTACGGCGTCGTGCCCATTCCCGCAGGGCCCGAAGCGAAGGTCTACCTCGGCGGCGAGGCGCAGGCGATCGGCGCTTTCAGCAAGCACCCAGACCTCGCGTGGCAGTACCTCGAGGAGACGTTCTTCAGCAAGGACGGTCAGCTCACGGCACTCGACCTCGTCGGCAGCATCCCGACCCGCTCGGACGCCGCCGGCGACGACGCCATCTCGTCGGACCCCTATCTGAGCGCCTATTCGGAGGCGATCGCCACTCAGGGGGCGCCGTTCCCCGACACGGTCATTCCGCCGCAGAACAACGAGGCCACCATCCTCGCCAACGGTCAGGCATGGAGTGCAGCGCTCGGCGGGCAGACCAGCCCGGCCGATGCTGCCGCCGCGTTCCTGTCCGAGCTCGAGAAGCTCCTCAAGTAGGCGGAGAACGCTCATGTTCAGAGGGGAGGCGTCGACAGTGACGACCGCAGAGACCGTGGATCGGCTCGCGCCGGCATCGGCGCCTCCCCGCCGGCGCCGGAGGAGTCGGCAGTGGCTGTACATCCTGCCGGCCGGCATCTTCCTCGCCGCGCTCTCGATCTATCCGCTCGTGCAGCTCGTTCGCATGTCGCTCAGCGACGTCAGCGTGCAGAACCTTCATGGCGAGTGGCCGTTCGTCGGCTTGCAGAACTTCATCGACGGCCTGGAGGCCGGCACCCTCCAGGCCGGGCTCGGCCGCACCCTCGTGTTCGTGAGCCTGGTCACCGCGCTCGGACTCGCGATCGGAATCGGTGCGGCGGTGGCGCTGCGCGGACGATCTCGGGTGAGCGGGGCGATCATGGCGCTCATGGTGTTCATCTGGGCGCTTCCGCCGGTCGTCAACGGCAGCGTCTGGAAGTTCCTCCTCGCAGAGGACGGACTGCTGAACACCGTCATCACGGCCTTCGGCGTGGAACCGTTCCCGTTCCTCTACGACGCGCGGTATGCGCTCGTCTCCGTCGCCATCGTCAACGCGTGGGCCGTCATCCCCTTCAACGCGCTGGTGTTCCGCGCCGCGATCCTCAACATCCCCGACGAACTGTTCGAAGCCGCCCAGTTGGACGGCGCCAACCCGACGCAGGAGTTCCGCCACATCATCCTGCCGTCGCTGTTCCCGACCACGATCGTGTTGGCCGTGCTCACGGTCGTGTACGCGTTCCGCAGCTTCGACTTCGTGTATGTGATGACCAAGGGCGGCCCGGGCGTCGCCACCCAGACCCTCCCCTACATGAGCTTCCAGCAGGCCTTCATCGGCTACGACTTCTCGGCGGGCGCGGCCACCGCGGTCGTGACGGTTGCCCTGGTCATCGTCCTCGCCGGCGTGTACGCCCGGAGTGTTCTCAAGGAGGAACGCGAATGACCGCCCTCGCCGGGAGCACCCGTCGGCCGGTGAGCACGGGCATGCGCGTGCTGCTCGGCATCGCCTACTTCGTTCCGATGCTGTGGATCGTGCTGACCTCCTTCACGCCGCGCAACGACGTGCTCGGCTCCAGCCTGCTGTTCACCCCCACCCTCGACGCATACGGGGCGGTGATCACACCGGCGCTCTTCACTGCGCTGCAGCAGAGCGTCGTGATCGCGACGAGTTCGACGGTGATCGTCGTGCTCATCGCGGTGCCGGCGGCCTATGGTCTTGCGCGCGTGGGCGGCTGGGTCCCGACCGTTGTGCTCAGCGGCCTCATCATCTTGCAGATGGTGCCTCAGACGGCGACCGTCATTCCGCTGTTCCAGGTCTTCGGGGGTCTTCGGATCCTGGACACGAACGTCGCCGTCATCCTCGCCGACGCCGCCCTGATGACGCCGTTCGCGATCATCCTTATGCGACCCTTCTTCCGCGCCGTCCCGCTCGCCCTCGAAGAAGCCGGTGCGGTCGACGGCGCGAGCGGATTCCGCGTGTTCCGCTCGATCGTCCTCCCGGTGGTGCGAAACGGCGTGGCCACGACCGCCACGCTGGTCTTCCTCATCGTGTGGGGGGAATTCCTCTACGCGGTGAACTTCTTCCTGACGCCGGCGAACTACCCGCTGAGCGCGCTGCTTGCGCAGCAGGTGTCGTCGTACGGCGTCAACTGGCCGGGACTGATGGCGCTCGGCGTCATCACGTCCGTTCCGATCATGGTCCTGTTCTTCTTCACGTACCGATTGCTCAAAGAGGGCCTCACCGTGGGGGCCGTGAAGTCGTGATCAGCGCCGCAGAATCGTCGAGTTCCGGATGACCACCCTGCCCGGCAGCCTCTCCGTGCCCGTTCGCTTGTCGCCGGCGGTTGCGCGCTGGAGCCGGTATGCCGCCATTCTTCCGAGCTTCTCCAGCTCCATGTCGACCGTCGTGAGGGCCGGCCGCGAATTCTCGGCCAGCGCCGTCCAGTTATCGATCCCGATCACCGCGATGTCCTCGGGCACCGCCAGTCCGCGGTCGCGGACGACATCGAGCGCGCCCCGTGCGAGCTGGTCGCTTCCGCAGACGATCGCGTCCGGCAGCGAGTCCGACGACAGCAGGACCTCCGTCCCGGCGCGGCCCCAGGCCTCCGACCAGTCCCCGAACAGTGCGGGAGCGGTGAGTTCGAGGCCCTGCGCTCGCAACGCGTGCTGCAGCCCCGTCAGGCGATCGCGTGCGGCCCGATGGTGCGCTTCGCCGCTGATGTGGGCGATGCGCGTGCGACCCGCGCCCAGCACGTGCTCGCCGGCGACTCGCCCGATCTGCTCGTTGTCGACCGTGATCGACACGTCTGCCGGATCGTCGGAGAACGCGTACACGTACACCACGGGCACGCTCAACGCGCCGAGGGACGCCCTCGCGTCCGTCTGGCGGCCCACGACGATGATGCCGTCGACGCGACGCGCGAGGAGGGCAGCCACGAGCCGCTGCTCGCGAACCTCGTCGCCGCGCGCGTCGCACAGGAATGTCAGGACCCGATCGGTTCCGAGGGCGTCCTCGACGCCCATCAGGATCGGGAGCGCGAAACGGCCCTCCAGATCGCTCGTGATCACGCCGACGGTGCCCGTCTTGGCGCCGGTGAGCCCCTGGGCCATCGTGTTCGGCACGTACCCGAGCTCTCTCGCGGCCGCTTCGACCCGCGCTCGCGTGGCGTCGTTTACGTCGGTCCTGGCGTTGAGCGCCTTCGAGGCGGTCGACGCCGACACACCGGCGCGTTTGGCGACGTCGGCGAGACTGACCGATTCCCGAGCGGGCTCGACCTCACCTCGCGACGTGAGTTTCGGATTCATGTCGAACATTTTCGCACACCGTCGCAATCGCACCAGTGATTTCGAGAACTAACACAACGAGGGAGTCCCCACGATGGCACCAACAACACCCACCGCGGCCACGACCGCCACGGTGGCCACTTCCCGGACCCTGCTCACGCCGATGGGCGTGTCGGATGTCACGCTGGACGGCGGCTTCTGGGGGGTTCGCCAGACCCGCAATTCCGACGCGACGATCCCCCACGCCATCGAATGGATGACTCGCCTCGGTTGGCTGGAGAACCTCGAGGCAGCAGGCCAGGGCCGCCGGTACGAGCATCGAGGGCGCGAGTTCGCCGACTCCGAGTTGTACAAGACGCTGGAGGCGATCGCGTGGGATCACGTGCGCCGTGGGGAGCAGGACCTCGGTCCGATCGCCGACCGGCTGACCGCCGTGTTCGCGGCGGCCCAGGATCCGGACGGATATCTGCACACGCTCTTCGGTCGCGCGTGGCAGGCACCCCGCTACTCCGACTTCAAATGGGGGCACGAGCTCTACTGCTTCGGACACTTCATCCAGTCCGCGGTCGCTCACCACCGGGCGACGGGAAGCGACGGTCTCCTGAACATCGCTCGTGCGCTCGGCGACCACGTCTGCGTGATGTTCGGCGCGGACGGCCTGAACAAGGTGTGCGGGCACGCAGGCATCGAGCTCGCACTCGTGGAGCTCTACCGCGAGACGGGTGAGCAGCGATACCTCGATCAGGCGTCGGTCTTCGTCGAACGGCGCGGCACAGGCACCCTCCCGCTCTTCGAGTTCGGAGCGGCCTACTGGCAGGACGACCTCCTCGTGCGCGACGCGGACGTGCTGCGGGGCCACGCCGTCCGTGCGCTCTACCTCGCGGCCGGCGCGGCCGACGTCGCCGTCGAGACGGGCGACGTCGAACTGCTCGATGCCCTCGCGCGGCAATGGGATGCCACCATTGCCCGGCGCACCTACATCACGGGCGGGATGGGTTCCCATCACATGGACGAGGCCTTCGGCGAGGACTTCGTGCTTCCCCCCGACCGCTCGTATTGCGAGACCTGCGCAGGTGTCGCCTCGATCATGTTCAGCTGGCGGCTTCTCCTGGCCACCGGCCAGGCGAAGTACGCCGACCTCATCGAGCGCACGCTCTACAACATCGTCGCGACCTCACCGAGCGAAGACGGGCGAGCCTTCTTCTACGCGAACACGCTCCATCAGCGCTCCGACCACACGCCCCCGCCCCTCAACGAGGACGGTGTCGTGATCCGCGGTGGAGCGGCCGGACGGCAGGCCTGGTACGAGGTCTCGTGCTGCCCACCGAACGTCGCGCGCACGCTCGCAAGCCTCGGCGCGTACGTCGCGACCGGCGACGGCCGATCCGTGCAGATTCATCAGTTCGTCGCCGGAACGATCAACGCCGGAGCAACCGTGCTCGGCCTCAGCACCGACTACCCGAGCACGGGCCGTGTCGTCGTCTCGGTCGAGCGGGCCGAGACCGAGACGGTAGACGTGTCGATTCGGGTGCCGGCGTGGGCCGACCACGGTGTGCTTCTGCGGGATGGCGATGCCCGCGACGTTGCGCCAGGCTATGCCGTCGTGGAGGGGATGCGCGCGGGAGACCGGTTCGAGCTGATCCTCGAGATGCCGCTGCGACTCGTCGCCCCGGACGATCGGGTCGACGCGGTCCGCGGGACCGTCGCCTTCGAGCGGGGACCCGAGGTCTTCGCCCTCGAGTCCGTGGATCTCCCGCCCGCCCTCGAGTTCGACAGGGTGCGCGTGGATGCCGCCGCAGCACCGCGGTTCGATGGCGACCGGGCATGGATCAGCGTGAAGGCCGCGCCGCGGCCCGCCGAAGCCGCGTGGCCATACGCCACCCCGGAGGAGTCCGCCGAGCAATCCGAAGCCGTCGAGGTGCCCCTGGTGCGCTACCACGAGTGGGCCGAGCGCGGTCCGTCCCGCATGCGCATCTGGATCCCGACCGCCGAGTGAGGTGGCGGAGGGGGTGGCGCGGGTCACCGCGCCACCCCCTCCGTGTCTCGGGTCCTGGCGTGGGGAGGATGTCCGCCGCGGCGCGGGCTAGAGGTGACTCGGAAGGGTCGCGACGTCGACGCGTCGCGCATCCGGCTTGTAGGGCGTGGGGCGCACTGTCGCGCGGATCAGCTTCGTGCGCTCCGGCGACCCGTAGTGCACCATCAGCTCGGTGCCCTCCTCGGCGAACATGCGGGGTATCGTCGCGATGGAGAGCATCACCCGATAGTTGACGCTGTAGCCGCGGCTGACCGTTGCGCCGATCTGATGTCCGTCGACAGTGAACACTCCATGCGGCGAGGGAACTCCCCCCTCGGACGCTGCCATCGGGAACCCGAATGGCTCGTACGGCTCGTCGTCTGTGCGGAAGAGCGAGGCCATCACGTCGATGCAGTCCTCGCTGGACCACTCGAGCGTGACGGTCGTCAGGATGCCTTCGCTCATCTCTCGGCGCAGTGCCTCGCGACCGGCGAACTCGTGATTCCAGTCGATGAGGTTCCCCCATCCGAGGGTGATGGGTGAGCGATAGCCCTGAGACATCACCTGTTCCAGTTCTCCCTCGAAGATCGCCGGAACGTAGTCGAGGAACTGGGTCGGGATGTACGACTCGAGGTGGTTCAGCAGCATGGTCCGAAGGCCGAGCTGCCGCAGGCCGAACTGTGCTCCGGCCGTCTTGAGCGCCTGCCACACGACCGAGGCGTCGGCGCTGTCTCCGTGCACCTCGTAGCCGAGCTCGCCGGACATGCCGATACGCACCAGGCGCACCGTCCTGCCGTCGATGTCGGCTTCGGCGAATCGTGCGAACCGAATATCGCGGATGCTGCGGCCGACCGCGCGCTCGATCACATGGATGGACGTCGGCCCCTGGACGGAGAACAGGAATCTCCCGCTGCTCTCGTCCGACGTGGTCACGTCGTATCCCTGCGAGCGGAACATCATCCCCTCGGAGCAGGTCACGCCACCCGTGCAGAGGAAGTCGTCGTCGGCGAGCTTCAGACACACGCCGTCGCCGATGAGGAATCCGTCGTCGCGGGTCGAGATGATGTGCTTGATCTGCCCGATCTCGAAGTTGTCGACATCGTTCGCCACGCTGTCGCGCAGCAGCCTGAGAGCGTCGGGACCGGTGATCCGGTACTTGCGCAACCAGGACCAGTCACCGAGGTAGCACGTCTCGTGGAACGACTTCGACTCGTCGATCCACGATGTGTACTGCCACGGGAGGTACACGCCGATCAGAGACCCGTAGTTCGGCATCGGTGAGATCGTGGTCGACTCGTCGAGAACGACCTGCGCCTGCGCCGCCGGCGAGAGTGGAAGCTCCCGATCCCACAGCAGGTGCTTGTTCGGGTCGCCGCTGTCGCGCCAGGCGCGTGCGAGCCGCTCGGTATCGATGTGGGGCGTTGTGGACATCTTTATCCTTTCGCTGGTGTCTCGGCGTGCGCGCGGGACCTACGTGACGATGTCCCGAAGGGACAGTCCTTGGAGCTGGCCGACGTAGTTCTCGATGAACTCCATCGAGAAGCCGCCGGCGAGGCGGAATGCCATCTTGAACATCAGGAAGGGGTGGGCGCCCAGCTCCAGCAGTGTGCGATAGTCCTGCTGGGCGAGCGCGACGCGTTCGGCCTCGCTCAGCTCGAACTCGGCCAGGTAGGTGTCCGGGTCTTCGCGAATCAGTCGCGCATTCGCCTCGGATGTGTACACGTTCCAGAGCGCGGTGTTGATCCCGAGCTGGGTCATCGTCTGCTCCCCTCCGCGATGCGCAGTTCGTCCCATTCGACGAACGGGTTCGGAAACGACACCGGCGAAGAGGTCAGCTCCGACCAGCTCGGCAGGGCTCCCCCGACGGCACCCCATGCCACCAGGTGGGCCATGAAGCCCGGGGTTCCGTTGCCCTGCGCGTACAGCTTGTCCCACGTGCACTCCGGCAGAAGGTCATCCACGCGGCCGTTCGTGAACAGCTCCCACGTGCGCAGATCCCACTCCGTGACCGGCTGCTGGGTGAAGCTGATCATGCCCGGCCCGCCGACCGAGTTGGTCATGTGCCCGGTGGCGACGAGCGCGACGCGAAGGTCGTCAGGGTACGACTCGACCACCCGGCGGAGCATGCGTCCGAGGTCGTAGTAGCGGCGGCCGGGCGGGATCGGCGGCACCAGCAGGTTCGTCCAGACCGGCACGACGGGCAAGTCCTGCTCGGGCCGGATGAACGTCAACGGCACTGTGAAGCCGTGGTCGATGCCGTAGACATCCGATGCGGCGACGTCGAAGTGGTCGGCGAGGGCGCCTTCGAGCAGGTGTCGGCCCAGGTCGTGGTGACCGGGCGCCGCATACGAGCCGATGCCGTAGACCTCTCGCTCCCACCCGAACGGCCCCGACGAGACCGAGCCCTTGCCGATCGCGAAGGCTGGGATGTTCCCGTAGAACCACTGGTTGAAGTGGTCGCCGGAGGCGAACACGATGACATCGGGGGATGCCTCGGCCAGGCCGGCGCGGATCCGGTCGTAGTCGCGCCGGATCTGCGCGAAGACCGGATGCCCGCCGTCGGCGTTCGCCACCATCGCCGGAAGTGTGGGGTCGTGCGGAACGATCGTGGTGTACACGAGAGTGGCCATGATTCTCCTTCGATCAGGCCGGCGCGGCGAGCGGCTCGTCCGGGGCGTTCGTCCAGAGTCCGAACACGGGTGTGCGCCCGCCGATGTCTTCCGCGCGACAGAGATTGCGCTGTCGCCCGAGCCCCGTGATCGAGGCCTCGATGACATCACCGTCCCGCAGGAAGCGACCCCCGTGATGCGCTCCGTTTCCCGGCGGTGAGCCCATCGCGACGATGTCGCCGGGCATCAGCCGGACCCGCTCGGAGAGGTATGCGATGACCTGAGCGGGACTGAAGATGAAGTCATCGACGGGCCAGTCCTGCATGACCTCGCCGTTGACGCGGAGATCCACCTTCATGCCCTCGAGCGTGGGGAGGAACGGAGCGGGCACGATGAAGGGACCGAGCGGTTTGAACGTCGGCTGGTTCTTCGAGATCCAGTCGTAGCCGAAGTGGATGTCGGTGCGGCGGAAGATGTCGACGGTGCCGAGGTCGTTGAGCATGACGTAGCCGGCGATCGACGCCTGCGCCTCGTCCAGCGTGAGAAACCGGCCGGCGTCTCCGATGACGACGCCGAGCTCGAGCTCCCAGTCGGGCTGATCACCCAGCGCGGGAAGCACGATGTCGTCGGTCGCTCCGACGAGGGCGGAGTGCAGCGTCGTGAAGACGAACGGGGTGCCGCTCTCTCGTCGCGCCGCCGTCTTCGCATAGACGCGCTGATACACGTCTTCGTCGGTCTCCCCTTCGCGCCGATCGTGCTTGTTGAACGAGTTCTTGCTCAGCATCTGGGCCACGTGCGTGGCGTAATTCGAGCCCGAGCACATCAGGTTCGGGCGGGCCACCGGGGGCAGGGCGCGAACATCGTCGAGTCGTGCCGTGGGCTGCCGATCGCGGGCGATGTCCCGCAGCCGGTCGAAGTGGGTGCGCCAGCCCTCGAAGATCCCCGCGACGTCCCCGAAGTCGGGCGCAAGATCGACGATGCCGCCGCCCGGAAGCACGAGACCCGCGAAGACCCTGCCCCCGCTCTCGAACGTTCCCAGACCGAATGTTCCTGCGTGCAGGCCGGTGGCCGGATCCACAGTGTCGAGTGCTGCCATTGCGTGGCCTCCCCTTCGAGTCGCCGATGCGCTGTCGCTACGCAATCTACGGAAGGGGAGCCGACATGTCAACATGTTGTCAACATGACAGGCTGTTTACGTCAGTCGGATGCCGCCAGCTGGTGGTATTCGTCGGCGATCGTCCGCAGATGCGCCAGCTGATCCGTCAGGGCGCGGATCTCTTCTGCGGGCATTCGTTCCAGCACGAATGCATACCAGTCCGAGACGCTCGCGGCCAGCAGCCCCAGCATCCGGTCGCCCTCCCCCGTGATCGTGAAAAGCGGGGAGCGACGGTGCCCGTGGTTGTCGAAGCGCTCGATGAGCCCCTCGGCTTCGAGAAGGTCGACGACACGCTTGATGCTCTGCCTGCTCTGGCGCACCTGTCGTGCAATCTGCGGCATGGTCAGGCGCTGATCGGACAGGGTGTCGAGGATCTGCCACCGCGCGAGGCTCTGGCCGACGGTCGCTGCCCCGAGCTCGCCGTTGCGGTGCGCCGCGGTGGCGCTGAAGGTCAGCTCCCGGAACATCCGCGAAGCCGCGACGCGGCCGTCCTCCGGTGGTGTCGTCGATGCCATATCGGTCCTCTCTCGCGCCGATCCGTCGCTCGACGAGGCGACTCGATCGTAGCCCGAAGGCCGCGCACCATCGCGCGCGCGGTCGCCGGTGGGCCGGTCACCACGTGACGGGCAGCGCGGTGATGCCCCGGAACACCCATCCGTCCCACGTCGTCTCACGCTCCTGGTCGACGCGGAGCTTCGGGAACCGCTCGAACAGGCGCGGCAGCGCGAGTTCGCCGACGGCCGCCTTCGCCGCCCAGCGACCCGCGCACATGTGCACCCCGTTTCCGAACCCGAGATGCCCGCGCGCGTTCCTGTTCACGTCGAATCGGTCTGCGTCGGCGAAGACGCTCTCGTCCCGATTCGCGCAGGCCAGGAGCAGACCGACGTTCGCTCGCGCGGGGATGCGAGCGCCGAACCATTCGATCTCCTCGACCGTTTCGCGCGGGAGCATGCCGATCGGCGAGACCCACCGCACGGCCTCCTCGAACACTGCGCCCCAGTCGACGTCGCCGCTGCGCACCGACGCGAGCTGGTCGGGATGGGCATCGAGGGCCCACACGATGTTGCTGATCATGTGCTGAGGCTCATTCATCCCGCCGGAGATCGTGAGAAGCACGTTGGCGCGGACGACCGGATCCGGAAGACCCACCTCGAGAAGGTGGGAGGTGATCGATGCATCAGGCCGGCGACGCAGGGCCGGGAGGAGGTCCTCGAGCACCGCGTCGACCTGCGCCTGGCTGACCTCGCAGCGCGCCCAGATCTCGGGGTCATCGAGGATGTTTCCCGTGCCCGCGATGAAGTCCGTGGACCACCGCTGCATCGATCTCACATCGGTGTCCTCCGGGAAACCCAGGATGTCGATGAGGTTCTTGCTTGCGACAGGTGCCGCGAAGTCGCGATTCAGGTCGGCATCGTCCGGCCCGACCTGCTCGAGGTGATCCAGCCAGGTCTCCACGTTCTTCGCGAAGGCGGGCGACCACATGTCGGTCACCTGCCGGGGTCGCAGCGTCGGGTTTATCGCACCGCGTTCCACGCCGTGATCCGGATCGTCCTTGCGGAGCATCGGACGCCCGCCGATGGCACGCATCATGGTGAGGTTGGTCTCGGAGTACGACGAGAACGACTCAGGATGCTGCTCGGCGGCCGTGACCGCCGCGTGGGTCGTGAGGAGGTAGCGGCCGATTCGGGGCACGTGCACGACGGGGCCGAGCGCACGCAGTCGTTCATACGTGGGATAGGGATCCCGCATCATCGCGTGGGGGTCGAACCAGTCCGCCACGGGCGGATCGGCGACCCCGACATCGGCTGCTTCGGTCATCGTTGTGCTCCTTCGCATCGACTCGTTGCCGGATTCGTCGGTCAACGGCAGTATGCCGTGCCCGCATTTCCGGCGAAAGCGGGGATTCCACCGCAACAATCCCGGGCGCGCCGGGGAGACCGACTCACCCCTAGAGACCGACTCACCCCATGTCGATGTCCTGCCCGACGGCAGCGGCCGCTTCGATCAGCGCGGCGAGCCGAGGCGGGTGGGTGCCATCGACCCACGCCGCGAGGATGTCGACCCGGCGCGGTGCGGGCGAGATCGGGACGAACGAAACGGTGCGCCCGTCCCACGTCTGCGCGTCGATGAAGCGCCGCATCAGCAGCGTGTACCCGAGGCCCCGCCCCACGAGAGACCTGCAGAGCTCGTAGCTGTCGGTCCGGTACGCGATACGCGGCGTGATGGATCGGCTCGACATCAGCTCCATGGTGTGGACCCGGCTCGCGTAGATGTCCAGCAGGACCATCGGCTCGTCGGCGACCTCCTCCAGGCTCACGGACTCTCGCGCGGCAAGCGGATGGTCTGACGAGACGACGAGCGACGCTTGCGTGGAGAACATCGGACGCCGCCGCAACTCAGGTGGCACATCGATGTCGAAGGTGATCAGCAGGTCCAGTTCCGCGCTGGCGAGCGCATCCGCGAGCGTCGGTTGATCTCCTGTGCGGAACACCACCCGGACCGCCGGGTGGCGTTCGCGCATGAGCGCGATCAGTCTGGGCAGCACGACCGGCGCCAGTGTGTCGACGGCACCCACCCGGACGGGGCCGATCAGGGTGCCGGCGGCTCGCCCGACGGCCGCCGAGAGCTCCTCGGCATCATCGAGCATGCGATGTGCGAGGGGCAGGATGGCCAGCCCGTCGGAGGTGAGGGTGGCGCCTTTCGAACGGCGGCGGTGGAAGAGCGTGGCCCCGAGAGCCCGCTCCATCGCGGTGAGCGCGTCCGAGACCGCCGAATCGGAGGCGCGAACGACATCGGCCGCCTTCGAGATCGATCCGCAGCGCGCGACCGCCACGAAGCACTCGAGTTGCCTGATCGTGAAAGACGGTGAGGGAGCGGAGGGCATCATGCCGGCGCCGAGGGACTCCATGCCTGAACCATACCCCTAACCCCGGATGCTCCGGGTAATCAGACAGACGATTCCCGCTTTACACGGGTTAGTCGAATGGCAGACGATCAAGTGTCGGCTCGCTGTCGGCGACAGTCCCTCGACGCAGAAGGAGCGCCCATGTCGACGATCACGTTCATCCACGTGGACGGCACGCAGGAGACCCTCACGGCCGATGGCATCTCCGTCATGCGCGCGGCGGTGCAGAACGGCATCCGCGGAATCGTGGGGGAATGCGGCGGACAGGCGATGTGCGCCACGTGTCACGTGTATGTCGACGACCCGCCTGCGTCGCTTCCTGAGATGAGCGAAGACGAGGAGGAGATGCTGGAGTGCACGGCATCGCCACGCCAAGGGGCGAGCCGACTGGGTTGTCAGCTGCGGGCCACCGCGCACTTCGACGCGTTGACCGTTCGACTGCCCGAGCGGCAGGTATGAACGTGCCCGAACCGGCCGGCATCGATCGGACGGTGGTGATCGTGGGCGGTGGCCAGGGCGGCCTGACGCTCGCGGTCACTCTGCGCGAATGCGGATGGATCGGTCGAATCGTCATCGTCGACACCGAACCGGGCGATCCATACCAACGGCCGCCGTTGTCGAAGGGCTTCCTCACCGGCGATCAGACGCACGCCGACCTGGTCACCCGAAGCCGCGAACTGCTTGCCCGCGACTCGATCGAGTTGCTCGCCGGAACCACGGTCATCGGCATCGACCGCGAACGGCGGACGGTAGCGCTCGACGACGGGGACCCGCTCGCCTACGACGTGCTCGTGCTGGCGACCGGCGCGCGACCGCGCGCGCTGCCTCTCGAGGGCGCGTCGGCGCACGGCGTGCATGTCGTGCGGACGCGAGAGGATGCCGAGTCGCTCCTGTCCGCGCTGCGGAGAGCGGCCGACATCGTCATCATCGGCGGCGGATTCCTCGGGCTCGAGCTTGCCTCGGCCGCGGCGCACTTCGGTCGGGTCACCGTCATCGAGAGTGCCCCGGCGCTTCTCGGCCGCTCGCTCAGCGCGCCGACCGCCCGAGCGCTCGCCGCGCGGCATGCCTCTGACGGAACCACGCTCCTGCTGGCCACGGGCGTGGCGCGCATCGTGAGCGCGGATGGTCACGCGACGGGCGTCGAACTCCACGACGGCCGCGAAGTCCCCGCGGACCTCGTGATCGTATCCGTCGGCGCGCAGCCCAACCTCGAACTCGCCGCGGCAGCGGGGATCGCGACCGCCGACGGCATCGTGGTCACCGGCTCACTGCGCACCAGCGACCCGGCGATCTACGCCATCGGCGATTGCGCGAACTACCCCCACCCTCACGTGGGCGAGATGGTTCGCTTGGAGTCGGTGCAGAACGCCGTCGACCAGGCCCGACACCTCGCCGCCGCCCTGGCGGGGTCCGGCGCCGGCGACGTGTACGCGGCCACGCCGTGGTTCTGGAGCCATCAGGCAGGACAGAACCTGCAGATCGCGGGCATCGCCGTGCCCTCGGACGACGCCGTGGTGGTCGAGGAGAATGGTCGGCGGCTCACGGTTGCTCGCGTGCGGGACGGCCTGCTGACGGCCGTCGAGACACTCAACAGCCCGCGGATTCACATCCGCGCTCGAAAGCTCCTCGCGCGCGGCCCGGCCCCGGCGGATGCCATCGAGGGGCTTGCCTACGACCTGCAGTCGACGGCGGGGTGACGCGGGCAGCTGCCGTGGATCACCCCTCGCGTTCGCGGAAGCTCACCCTCACGTCGTCGAAGTCGGCGGTCCAGCCGCGGCCGTCCAGGTCTTCGGCACGAACTCCGAAGAACATGCCCGTGAAGCGCAGCCGGTGCCCGTGATCGTCCGACAGCGTCCATGCCGGGTAGTCTCCCGGCACCTCGACCCACTCCGTGGCGTCTTCGGAAGCGACCGCGAACCGCACCGTGGCGCCGTCGATGGTGGCGCGAAGGCGGATCGGACCTTCGGGTAGCGTGATGGGCTCGGAACGCGCGGTCGATTCGGCATCCCGTCGCACGACACGCGCGTGCCGTCCGTGCTCGGCCTCCCACGTCGTCTGCAGCCAGATCCAGCCGTTGCGGTCGTACCACGCGATAAGACCGGCGGATTCGCGAGATGACCGCGGCTCGGCATCCATCAGCACCTCGAACGTGGCGGCGTGCTCCTCGACCCGCGTGAGGATCATCGACTGATCGAAGACGGATGCCGTCGACTGGCCGCCGCGCAGGCGCAACCAGCCCGGCCGTGCGCTCAGATCGGCGGTCTCACCGTCGAGCGGTGCTCGCAGCGTCGCCCACCTTCGGGCATCGAGCGTGCGCTCATCGAACTCTTCGCGCCACGATCGCTCGAGGGACGTGTCGACCGGAGCGTCCGCGCCGGAATCGAACTCGACGTCGACGGCGGCGTGATGGCCGCCCTGCGCCAGACGGAGCCATCCATCGGCGGTGAACGCGACCCGCTGCAGGCACGTCTCGCGTCCCAGTGTGCTGTAGCGCTCACCGAAGTGCAGGGTGGGCCGCGCGGCGAGGTGGGCGAGAGCCCACTCGCCGTTCGGCGTCTGGACGAGCTCGCCGTGGCCGGCCTTCTGCAGCGGGATGCCGGGCGCGTCCCTGCTCGTGAGGATGGCCGGCTCGGCGTCGCGCTCGTAGGGCCCGGCGATCGTGCGCGACCGCGCGAGCGTGATGCCGTGGTTCCAGCCGGTGCCGCCGCACGCGATCAGCAGGTAGTACCAGCCGTCGATGCGGTACAGGTTCGGGCCCTCGACGAGCCCGTCCTCCCGATAGATCACCGTGGCCTCGCCGGTGGTGCGCTGCTCCGCGGGAAGGTACTGCTCGAGCACCAGCCCGCCGAAGGCCGGGTATCCCGGCCGATGATCCCATTGCACGCCGACGATCCAGTGCGTGCCGTCATCGTCGTGGAAGAACGAGAAGTCGAACCCGCGCGAGCCGAGGAAGACCGGCGCGCTCCAGGGTCCCTGGATGTCGTCGGCGGTGATGAGGTAGTTGCCGATGTCCTTGTCGTCGCCATCCATCGTTCGCACGATCGAGTACGCGAGCCAGAACTTCCCCTCCGAGAAGCTGAGGCTCGGCGCCCACACCCCGCCGGAGTCGGGGACCCCGCGCAAGTCGAGGTCATCGCCGAGCGCATGCGTGAGCACGTCCCAGTGGGCGAGGTCGGTCGAGTGATGGATGCGCACGCCCGGGTGGTATTCGAAAGTGCTCGTCGCGAGGTAGTAGTCCGCGCCGACGCGGACGATCGAGGGATCGGGGTGAAAGCCGCGCAGGACGGGGTTTCGGGCCAGGACCATTAAGCGCCTCCTCAGGGGGTGATCGGGTGGGCGAACGGTTCGCCCGCGACGAAGCGCGCCACTTCGTCGGTGGCGGAATCGCCGAGCCGGCGCAGCTCGCTGCCCATCGAACCGGCCAGGTGCGGGGTGAGGAAGACGTTCGGCATCGTGTACAGAGGATGACCCGCCGGAAGCACGTCGGGTTCGGTCACGTCGAGGATCGCCCGGATGCGCCCGGATGCCAGCTCGGCGATGAGCGCGTCCTGGTCGACGAGCCGACCGCGTGCCGTGTTGATGAGCGTCGCGTTCTCGGGCAGAGCCGCCAGCACCTCCCTCGAGATCATGCCCCGCAGTTGGGGAATGTCGGGGGTGTGCACCGACAGGATGCTGGAGCGCCGGGCGAGCTCCTCCAGGTCGTCGACGAGCTCGGCACCGAGCTGCGCGGCCCTCTCGGGCGTCGCGCGCGGATGGTGCAGCAGCACCTCGACGTCGTAGTGCTTGAGCATCTCCATCACGAGCGTTCCGATGCTGGAGGCTCCCACGATGCCGACGGTGGCCCGGTAGAGGCCGGTGTGCGCGAGTTCGCGCTCCCGGTCGATGAAGCGCTGTTCCGCGGCATACGTGCGCGCGACCCAGAACGCGTCCTTTGCGGCGAGCACCACCATGGCGACGGTGAACTCGGCCACCGGAATGGCGTTCGCGGCACGCGCCGACGACACCGCGATGCCGCGATGGGCGACGGACGGGTCGAGGAACGCCACTCCGCCGCCCCAATGCACGATCGCGCGCAGCGAGGGCAGGGCATCGAGCTCGGCGACGCCGAGCGACGGCACGCCCCACCCGGTGACAAGCAGCTCCACGTCGGCGCGATCTGCGGGGGTCATCTCGTCGAACGACGTCACGATCCGGTCCGTGTCCACCTCGACCATGCCGGCGAGGCGCCGGAGCGCTTCGTTCGAGAAGACGAGTGGAACCGCCGAGCCCGCCATTGCCATCAGTGCTTTCATCGGGTGCCTTCCTCCAGTGCCCTATCTTCGCGCCCCTGCAACCCGGCGCGTCCTTCTGCGTCCCCGGGGTGCCGCACCTGGTACACGCGCGCACCGACGCCGGGGCTCGTGCGCACGCGCAGACCTCCGGCGACCGTCGTCGCCGTCCAGCCGGGAGCGGCCGCCGGGAACACCTGTTCGGCCCGGCCGTACACGTTCGCGCAGAGCAGCTCCGCGGCATCCACGCCCCTGTCCCAGATGAACAGCAGCGTGCCCTCGGGAGATTCCATGCCGAGAACGACGACGTCGTCCTCCCACGACGGCAGGCCGCAGGGCCAGAACGGGATGCCGGCGGGCAGCCGGTCACGCAGCAGCCGGTGCACCGCGACCGCGTCCGCGACGAGGGCGCGCTGCGTGGGGCGCAGCTCGTTGAGGAACCCCGACAGGTAGAGCCGGCCGCTGAGACCCGTCACGAGCGTGAACGCGGTCTCCTCGTCCGTCATCTCGGGGGCCGGATACGCCCAGTTGCCGCACTGCTCGGGGAGGATGGATGCCGGGGCCGAGGCCGCGATCGGCGGGTAGCGCAGATGGTCCTGCTGATCGCTCGTGGACTGCAGGTGGGTGACCGCCAGCAGTGCGTAGTCGGCCCGCATCGCTCCCGAACTGCAGTTCTCGATGACGAGACGGGGATGACGCTCCTGCACCGCCACCAGCCAATCACGGAGGGCTCTGGTGTGCCCCAGCAGTCCGTCGCCCGGGGCGGTGGCGTCATCGTCGGTGCCGACGCCGGCGTTGATGTTGTAGTCGAGTTTGAGGTACGACACCCCACGGTCGCGCACGAGGCGGTCGACCACCTCGTCGAGGTGCGCACGAGCGGCGGGATGCCGGAGATCGAGGTGAAAACGCTCGTGCTCCTGCACGCGCTCGCCGAAACGGTGGAAGAACGCCGCCTCCGGCAGGCTTCGAGCGGCGGGGCTCTGGACACCGACCACTTCGGGTTCCAGCCAGATGCCGGAGCGCATCCCGCGGGCGTGGATCTCTTCGACCACCGCGGTCAGTCCCCCGCTGAAGCGCCCCGTGGCTTCTTCCCACTCTCCGACGGTCGCCCACCAATCGCCGATCGAGGGGTCGGCGAACCATCCCGCATCGATGCAGAAGACCTCCGCCCCGATCTCGGCCGCCGCCGCGATGAGCGGCATCAGCGCTTCGGTCGTCGGGTTGCCCATGAGCGTGTTCATGAAGTCGTTGTAGACGATCGGGCAGCCGTGCTCCGGTGCGGCACGGCGAAGCCAACGGCGATACCGCGTCAGCTCGGCGAATGCGCCGTCGGCACCCGCCGACGAGACGGTAAGTGCCACGGGGACAGCGTCGAAGCTCTCCCCCGGCAACAGCCTCCGTGCGAACTGGTGCTCCGACTCGGTGGGACCGAGCAGGGAGAGCACGGCGCCGACGCGACCCTGGGAGAGATCCACGTGCCACCCGGCACTGGTCTCCACCTGCCACCCGAACGCGGTTCCGTCGCGGTGCACCATCACGCCGACGGGCAGGTTCTCCCCGGTCGACCACGTCCCGTGACTGGTCTGCCCGAAGTGCCCGCGGCCGTCTTGCGCGTGGATGCCGAGCGACAGCTCCGGCAGTAGGCGACGCAGCGGGGACCGCTCCCAGCGATTCTCGGCGAGCCACTCGCTGGCGGCCAGCAGCACGTCGACATCGGCGATCTCCGCCTCGGAGTGGGCGATTCCGAAGGATGCGGAGACGACGGCGGTGACCGTCAACGGGGCGGCGGAATCGTTCTGCAACGTGCTCTCGATTCGCACGGCGCCGGTTCCGGCCGGTGCCGTGATGACGGTGCGGACGAGCAATCCCGTCTTCTCGTCGCGCTGGGTGAGCGCCACTCGGTCATCGTCCTTCGACCATTCGCACACGCGCAGCCGCGCGCCGATCGCCGATCGCGTGTAGGCCTGACTCGTGCGCGCGCGCTGCTCGCCGGCGACGAAGACCTCCACCAGCGGCGTGCCCGTACGACCGAGCCACCCGGATCCATCGACCGTCAGCGCGGCCGGCCCGTCCGCGCTCCATTCCACGCAGAAGGGTCCGCTCCCGGCGCGCTCGCGCTGACCGACGATCGGCACGTCGACGCTCACTGGTCGACCGCCTTCGTCGGCGTGAACCCCAGGGCGTCGCTGCAGATGAGGATGCACACCGCCGCCCCCGCGGGGACGAACAGCGCCAGGCTCGGTCCGATGAGCGGCATCGCGGTGAGCGCGAGCGCGATCCCGGTGAGCAGCAGCCAGCTCAATGCCACATGGGGTCGGCGCACCGCGCCGATCGACGCCTCGGCGAGCAGCGTCGCCGGTCGTGCCGCCGGCAAAGCGAGCGCCGCGACGCACACGCCGATGAGCAGTGCCGTCCAGGCGGCGGCGACGCCCATCACGAGCAGCAGTGCGCCGTCGCCGGCGCCCGTCACGGCGACGTCGTAGCCGAGCAGACCTGCCAGTGCCGACGTGACGAGCGACATCCACCACAGCCTCCTCGCCGCGGTCGAGAACGCGCGCCAGAAGACGCGGCCGCCGTGGGCATCGCTGCCGCCGGCGAGGAGTTCGCGGCCGGAAGCCAGGAGCGCGTAGAGCCCGATCGGAAGGGGCGAAACCGAGAGGGCGGCGAGCCAGATGGCGAGATGGGTCGGCTGCCAGGTCACCAGCACCTGGAAGGCGATAAGCGGGATGAGCGAGGTGACGAAGCAGACCGACACGACGAAGTACTGGAAGATCGCGCGCAGCATTGCCGGGATGACGCCGTCATAGGCCATGGCCCGTTGCAGCCGCGTGGCACGAGCCGTCGTCCGCAGCCCATTGCTCGTCATCCCTTCACCGCCCCCACTGACATGCCCTTGATGAAGTACCGCTGGAACGCCGCGAAGATCGCGACCGACGGCACGATCGCGAGAATCGCGCCGGTGTAGATCAGCTGCCACTGCGAGGTGAGGAGGCCGACCATCCGGTTGATGGCGACGTTGATGGTACCCGCGCTCGACGAGTCGAGGAAGACGAGCGGAATGAAGAAGTCGTTCCACAGCCCGAGCGCCTGGATGATGACGAAGGCACTGGTCACGGGCAGCAGCATCGGGAACACGATCGACCAGAACGTCCGCATCCGGCCTGCGCCGTCCATGTGCGCGGCCTCCTCCACCTCGATCGGAATGCTCTTGATGAAGCTGCAGTAGAGCAGGATGCCGAAGCTCGCCGCCCCGCCGAGGTGCACCAGGATGACGGCGGTCAGGGTGCCGTAGAGCCCGACCTCGTTGAAGCCTTTCACGAGCGGGATCATCCGCACCTGGAAGGGAATCATGAGCCCCGCGATGAACAGGACGTAGAGGAAGCGGGAGGACTTTCCACCGATCCGCTCGATGCCGTAGGCGGCCATCGGCACGATCGCGAGCAGAAGCACGACGGTGCCCACGGTGATGATGACCGTGTTGAGCACCGCTTCGGCGTAGTCGGTCTGCTGGAAGAGCGCGACGTAGTTGTCGAGGGTGAACGATGTGGGCAGGCCCATCGGATCGCGGGTGATCTCGGCGTAGGTGCGGAAGGAGTTCAGGAATGCGTAGAGCACCGGGGATGCGACGATGGCGACCAGCGCGGCGAGCACCACCATGACGATGACCTCGCCGATCGTCCACTTCCGCCGTTCGCGTGGTGACGTGCGCTTTTTTCGCGTCGTGGTGAGCGCCTGCGTGGTCATGCCTGAATCTCCCTCTTGCGCATGTACGCGTTCGCGGCGACGGTGCTGATGATGACGACGATGAACAGCACCACGGCCGCGGCGCTTCCGTAGCCCGCTCGGTACTCGCCGAAGCCGACCTTGTAGATGAAGAACGCCATCGTCTCGCTGACGAACCCGGGGCCCCCCGAGGTGAGCACCAGCACCTGATCGAAGATGACCCATCCGGCGATCAGCGCGAGGGTCATATTGACGGTGACCGCACCGGCGATCATCGGCCAGGTGACGTTCCAGAACACCTTCCAGCTGCCGGCGCCGTCGATGCGCGCCGCCTCGAGCAGCTCCTGCGGCACGGACTGGAGGTTCGCGAGGTAGATGAGGGTCGTGTTGCCACCGAGGGTGAAGCACACGATGAAGAGAAGGACCCCCACGACGATGTCGCTGTTGCCGAGCCAGTCGCGGGTCCAGTCGGCAAGTCCCAGGTCGCGAAGGACGTTGTTGACGGAGCCGAAGTTGAAGTTGAGGAGGTACTTCCAGATCGTCGCCATGATGAACGCGCTGACAAGGGCCGGAAGGTAGACCGCGGTGCGGAACAGTCCCTGGAAGTGGGTGAGCCTGTCGAGCATGAGGGCGACGATCAATGAGATCGCGTTGATGATGACCGCGGATCCCAGCCCGAGAATGAGCGTGTTCTTCACCGCGTTCCAGAATCGGCTGCTGGTGAGGATCAGCGAGTAGTTGTCGAAGCCGATGAAGTCGTACGTCGGGCTGATGCCGTCCCAATTGGTCAGGCTCAGCTGGACGGACTGCAGGGACGGGATGATGACCATCAGCAGGTACACGACCAGCGCGGGCAGCACGAATGCGAACATGACCAGTCGACCGCGGTTGACTCGCCTTCCCGGCCGGCCTCCGTCATCGTGCAGGCCGGGACGCCGGCGCCGACGCGATGGGGTGGTATCCAGCGGGGGCTCGCCGCTGAGACCGATCGCGACTTTCACCGCGATGTCCTGCCCCTGCTGGGTGCTCTGCTCGCTCATTGGTGCTCCTTCTGGGCATGCCTGCCACCCGTGGGGTGGGCGCCGCACGATCCGATTCCGGGGTGGGCGCCGGGTCCGACTCCGGGGGTGGGCGCCGGGGGCCGCCCACCCCGAATCCTGGTCAGCCCGCCGCGGCGACCTGGGCGTCGAACTCCGCCTGCGTCTTCGCGATCATCTGGTCGAGCGTCGTCTGGCCGTCCTGCATCTCGACGCGGGCCTGCCGGAAGAACGTGCCGAACGCACTGAAGGTGGTCATCGTCGGGGAATTCTCGTACCAGACGAGGTTCGGGTTGTCGAGGAGCGCGAAGTAGTCTTCCGCTCCCGGAATCTCGGTGTTGCGCTTCACCTCATCGGAGGCGAGGATGTTCGGCGAGATCCACCCCTTCTCCTCCATGAGGTTCGCGGCGTCGACCGAGTAGAAGTACTTCAGGAACTCGACCGCCGACGCGTACTCTTTCTTATCCGCCGCAGCCTGCGACGAGATCGCGAGACCTCCCGCGGTGTCGCCGACGACGCTGTTCTTGAGCACGTTGATCTTGCCGTCATCGTCGGGAATGATGAACAGGCCCGCGTTGAAGTCGGGGTCGACCTTCTGGATGTCCATCAGTCGCCCGATGCCGGCCGAGGAGGTCGCCATCACCGCCTGTCCATTGACGAGCAGCGTCGTCGTCTGCGCGTCGGCGGTCGACTGCCAGCCTTCGAGGACGTAGTTGTCCATGATGTTCTGCAGACGCTCCAGCGGCTCACGCAGGTCCTCCATGGAGGCGCCGCCCTCCGCGGCGACGTTCCAGAACCCGCCGTCGTTCGAGTACTTGGCGAAGGTCGGGGCGGCGAGCGGCTTCCACAGCTGGTCGGAGGGCCAGATCTCCGCCGCCGCCGTCGCGAGAGGGACGTCGCCGTTGGCCTTGATCGCGTCGAGGAGCGCGATGAAGTCGTCGTACGTCTCGGGCACCTCGAGGTCGTGGTCCTCGAAGTAGTCACGGTTGTAGATGATGTTGAGTCCGAGCTCGCCGTTCAGTGCGCTGTACGGCACCGTGTAGACGTTGCCGTCTTCCGCCGCGGCGAAGGCGGACGGCTCGAGAAGGTCGGTGACCTCGGTGGGGATGGGCGCCAGCTTTCCGGCGCTCGCGTACGTGAGGGTGTCCCGCATGTCGACGATCGCCGGCCAGCTCCCGGTGGCGTCGACGGTCTTGAGCGCGGTCGGGTAGTCGGTGCCGGCGGGCAGCGGGTCAAGCGCCACCGTGGTGGTCTCGCTCTGCTCGTTGAACGTCTCGACGAGAGAGTCGACCACCGAGTTCCAGGTCTCATCGCCCGTCGCGTAGAGGAATCGGATCTCGGTCTTCTCGGTCGCGGGGTCGGCTCCCCCACCCGAGCACCCGGCCAGCGCGAGCCCGCCGATGGTCAGCCCGGCGACTGCGAGCCCGAGCCGACCGCTGGCCCGTCGCGTCGTTGCGTTGTACATGTCATCTCCCTTGATCTCGGCCCGGACGGGCGCGATACAAGCCAGAGTAGAAGATGGGAGAGCGTTTTCCAAGCCGATCCTGCAACTAGTTGCATCACGATAGGATCTCAAGGACGGGGCGTGGCCCACGGCGTCACCGCCTGCCGATGGAGGACAACAGTGCGCGCAATGATCGCCAGCGGCACCGGCCGCTACGCGGACCCCTGGCACCCCTACCCGCAGACGAGCGCACTGGTGGCAGAGATTCTCCAGGGAGCTGGCTTCGAGACGATCATCGACGAGGTGGACTCCGCGATGGGACGCCTCGACGGGGCGGACCTGCTGATCGTGAACGCGGGAGACCCCTGGCGGGGCGAAGAGGGCTCGACCGCGCCCGAAGCCGCCGTCGACCAGTTCGCTCACGCGCTCCGGCGCGGCATCGGGGTCCTCGCTCTGCACGCGGCGGTCACCTCGATGCGCGACTACCCCGAGTGGGCGCCGGCCATCGGTGCGATGTGGGTGCCGACCCTGTCGTTCCATCCGCCCGCCGACGACACGGTCATCCGATTCGAGGCACTCCCGAACGGGACGACTGGCGGCGAGTTCGCCGTGTTCGATGAGCGCTACTGCAGACTTCAGCGGCTCGGCCGTTCCACGGTGCTCGCGCACCACGAAGGCAGCGATGCCCCGGAACCCGCCGCCTGGATCCGCACGCACGGGGCATCCCGCGTCGCCGTCGATGTTCTGGGGCACGACGAGCGCTCGTACGAGTCTGCGGGCCATCGCACGCTCATCGCCGCTCTCGCCCGCTGGGCGGCGGGCGCTGACGACGCCCCGACCGAAGGTCCCGCCTCGGCAGCGCGTCGACCGAGCCGCTGAGCATGAGCGACGCCCCGTCCGCCCCCCGGCCGGCGTCGGCGCCGGGGCCCGAGCGCCTCGGAACGCCGAATCTCGGCGACGTCGCCCGCCTTGCGGGCGTGTCGGTCGCCACGGCTTCACGCGCACTGTCCGGACGTGCGCCCACCCGTACTTCGTCTCACGAGCGCGTCGCGGCCGCCGCCGCCGAAATCGGCTATGTCCCCAACGGTTTGGCGCGATCGATGATGGGAGTCGGCCGGCGCAGTGTCGCCTTCGTCTCCGGCGAGATGGTGGGCCCGACCTTCGCCGCGATGGCCTCCGGGGTCGAGGAAGTCACCACCGCCGGCGGCCATCTGCTCCTCCTGTGCACCACTCACAGCAGCGTGCAGCGAGAGCGGGAGACGATCTACTCGCTCCGGGAGCAGCGTGCCGCGGCCGTGCTGCTCGTGGGCTCCACGCCCGTCGGCGAGGAGTTCGAGGCAAGGATCGCCGAATACGCCGACGCTCTGGAGATGGTCGGGGCGAGGCTCATTCTGTGCGGTCGGCCGCCGCTGGCGTCACTCCCGCACGTGGCGAGCCTGGACTACGACCACGTCGGCGGGGTGCGAGCCGCCGTCGCCCATCTGGTCGAACTCGGTCATCGGCGCATCGGCTACATCGACCTCGACGAGGAATCCTCCACTCCACTGCAGCGCTTCCGTGGATACCGCGAAGGGCTTGCCGCCGCCGGGCTCGACGTCGACGAGCGAATCGTCCTGCGAACGGCGAACGACATCGAGTCCGCGGAGGCGACGATCGCCGAGTTCCCTTTGATTGACGAAGGGATCACGGCATTGGTGTGCGTCACCGACCTCGTCGCGGTCGGAGCCCGCAACGGACTGCGCAGGCGCGGACTCGACGTGCCCGGGGACGTATCTGTCGTGGGTTTCGACGACATGCTGCTCGTCGCCGACCTCACCCCGCCGTTGACGACCGTGCGGGCACCGTTCCACGAGCTCGGCGCCCTCGCGGGGCGCATCGCGCTCGGGCAGACCGCGTTCGAGGGGGCCATCGAACTGCCCACCGAGCTGGTCGTCCGCGGATCGACCGCGCAGCCGGCTTCCCGCTAGCCGACGCGCGAGCCCGCCATCGACGTGCGCTGCTCGGCGATCTCCGCGGCCGACAGGGGCGGCGTGCCGAGCAGCACGAAGAGAACGCGCGCCGAGCGATCCGTGCGATTGGACCACGCATGACTGGTGGCGCGCTGGATGACCACGTCGCCCGCGCGCACGGTGGTCTCACCGTCGTCTACCAGCAGTGTGATCTCGCCGCTGAGCACCACCGCGTAGTCGAGTGAATCGGTGCGGTGGAACCAGAAGTGCCTGCCGCCACTGTGTTCATTGCCCGCCGCGGCCTCGTCATGCGCGTCGAGCTCGCTGAAGATGACCGATTCGGCGTCATCGGGATAGGCCGCGTCAGGCGGGAAGTCGGCGATGCGGAGGATGGTCGCGCCGGGCGCCGGAAAGGCGGGAATGTCGGTGTCGGCAGCGGCCGGGTCACGGTCCGTGATGTGGTCGATGTCGCCGGGTGGCGTGTGCCATGCGACGGCGGCGCCGAACCCCGGAATGGAGGTCGAGTCGTAGGTGTTGGGGGCGGGTCCGTCGGAGAGGATGATGGCACGGCCCTG
>NZ_DATMIO010000020.1:0-3914 GCF_035554235.1 Microbacterium sp.
CTCGCGGGGCGGGAGGGGAGGATGCCGCGCACGAAGAGCAGCTCGTTGACGTACTCGTTGCCGAATCCGGCGATGTTGCGCTGGTCGAGCAGCGCGACGTGCGAGGCGCGGATGTCGGAGCTCAAGCGCCGCGCCGCCTCCGCCGGGGCCCAGTCCTCGGCGAGCGGGTCGGGGCCGAGGTGCCCGATGACCCGGTGCTCGTCCTTCGTCGGCAGCACTTCTACCATCGCGAGGTCGAACCCGACGGTGTCCCACTCGCGGGTGCCGACGATCGCCCGGGCCCTGAAGCCGGGCTTTCGCCACTTTGCCCCCGCCAGGTAGGCGTGCCACTCGCCTTCCATCTTGAGGTGCGAGTGCAGCGTCTGATCGCCGATGCGGTGCAGGAGGTGCTTGCCGCGCGGCACCACTTCGCGCACCGTCTCGCCGCGGAGGTCGGCCGTCGCGCTGCCCGGCACCCGGATGTCGAACCGGGTGACCACCTGCCCCGCGAGCACCTTCTGCAGGTGCCGGGCGGTGCGAAAGACCGTGTCGCCCTCAGGCACGCACGCCGGTCCGCGTCAAGGGGTCGGCGGCGCTCTGCCGCCGGAGGGTGAGGCCGCGCGGCGATTCGACGAAGCCCGCTTCGCGGAGGGCGCGCGCGAATGCTGTGCCGTAGACGAACTCCCCGTCGACCTGTTCGATCGTGATGGTGTCGAGGCGGCGCTGCCGCGATGTGGCGACGAGGTTCTTCGTCGCCGCGACGAGGCGCTCCTCGTCGCCCGTAAAGGCCAGCGCCGACTTGCCGCCGCGCTCCAGGTAGAGCGTGAGCGCTCCGTCGACGAGAACGACGAGTCCGCCGGCCTTGCGACCCGGCCGGTGCTTGACGCCCTCGAGGGCGGGCCACGCGAGCGCAGCGCCGTACGGGTTGGCGGGATCCGTTGCGGCGAGGGTCATCGCCTGCAGCGGCGCGGGATCGGCGAGCGCGGCGAACTGGCGCAGGCGGTCGACGGTGGCGGATGCCGCGAACTGCGCCGCGCCGAGCTTCTCGATGAGGTACCCGCGGCGGCAGTGACCCGCCTGCTCGAAGCCGGCGAGCGTGCGATAGGCCTGCGCGAACCCGCCGGGGAGCCCCTCGGCCTGCACCGAGCCTCGGGTCACGACTCCGTAGCGATCGAGCAGCAGCGACGCCGACGCGGTCGCCCGGAGGGCGGCATCCGCTTCTGCTGACGCGAGCAGCGACCAGCGTCCCCCGATGGCCGGCGGACGGGGCGGCGTGCTCGCGGTGACCCGAGGGAGCGTCGCGCCGCGGTACAGCCGCGAGCGCGGCGCGCGACGCGCCGTGCGATGCGCCTGCGATCCTCCGCCGATGAGCGTGCGCACCGGGGCGAACGTGTCGTTGGTGACACGCCCCGACCAGGTCAGATTCCACAGCGCCTCGATGACCGACTGCTCGTTCTCGGCGCCGGTGGCCAGGCGCAGCTGTGCGGCGAAGTACGCGCCGCCGCCGGCGAGCGCTTCGAGGACGCGGGCGTCGAGCGATTCTGGAGCGATGGCGCCCTCGGGCGGGGGCAGGGTGAGGGATGCCGTCTCGGCGGGGTGGAGGGCGATCCAGCCGTCGCGACCGGGCAGCGATCCGTGGCCCGACCACAGCACCTCGCCCGTGGCCGTGAGCTCGTCGAGCATGCCGGGGGAGTAGTCGTGCACGCGGCTCGGCAGGATCAGCGACTCCCACGCGCTTGCCGGAATGGGCACTCCCGCAAGCTGCTCGATGACCGCGGCGACCCCGTCGATGCCCTCGAGCGGGCGGGCGAGGTGCTGCCAGTCGGGGAGGAACCGGGCGAACGCCTCGGGCGAGACCGGCTCTACGCTGCCGCGGAGGGCGGCGAGCGAGCGCATGCGCAGCCGGCGGAGCACCTCGGTATCGCACCACTCGGCCTCGTCTCCCGCGCCCTCGGCGGTCGCCGCCGCCGTCGAGGGGTCGAGGAAGAACCCGCTCGTCACGCGACCTTGGCCCTCGAGGCGCTGGAGGGTGTGCCGTGCTACGGCGATCCCGACGCCGAGCCGGGACGCGACGGCGGCGACCGTGAACGGACCATGCGTGCGCGCGTGGCGGGCGACCAGGTCGCCGAGCGGATCGGGCAGCGGTTCGAGGAACGCGTTCGGGATGCCGACCGGCAACGCCACCCCGAGGGCGTCGCGCAGGCGCCCCGCGTCTTCGATCGCGGCGACCCGGGCAGCCCCGGCGAAGGTGACGGTGATGGCCCGGCGCTCGAGGAGGAGCGCGTCGAGGTGCGCGCTCGCTTCGGCGACCGCGGCACCGGGAGTCGAGGGATCGAGGCGGGCCGAGACCTCCGCGGCGTCGAGCGGGCCGAGCACGCGCAGCAGGTCCGCGACGCCCTCGGCGCCTTTCACGAGGCGCTCGGGATCGAGCCGCTGCACCTCGGCCTCGAACTGCGCGATCACTTCGGGGTCGAGCAGTTCCCGCATCTCCACACGCCCGAGCAGTTCGCTCAACAGGGCGGGGTCGACCGACAGCGCCGCGGCTCGACGCTCGGCCAGCGGCGAGTCGCCCTCGTACATGAACGCGCCGACATATCCGAACAGCAGGTCGCGCGCGAACGGCGACGGCTGGCTCGTCGTGGTCTCGATGAGGCGGATGCGCCGCTCCGCGATCCCGCGCGTGAGGCGCAGGAGGGCGGGCAGGTCATAGACGTCCTGCAGCACCTCGCGAAGGGTCTCGAGGATGATCGGGAAGGTCGGGTGCCGGCGCGCGACCTCGAGCAGCTGCGCGGAACGCTGGCGCTGCTGCCACAAGGGGCTGCGCCTGTTGGGGTTGACGCGAGGCATGAGCAGGGCTCTCGCCGCGCACTCGCGGAACCGCGACGCGAAGAGCGCGGAGCCGCCGACCTCGTCGGTGACGATCTGCTCGAGCTCGTCGGCGTCGAAGACGAACAGTTCCGCTCCCGGCGGCTCGGCCGCGGCATCCGGAACCCGCGCGATGATGCCGTCGTCGCTGGCGACGGCCGATCCCTCGACGCCGAGGCGTTCCCGGATGCGGGCGTTGACGGCGAGCGCCCAGGGCGAGTGCACGCTCATGCCGTAAGGGGAATGCAGGATGACGCGCCAGTCGCCGACCTCGTCGCGCGAGCGCTCGACGGTCAGTGTGCGGTCGGTCGGGAGGCTCCCCGTCGCCTCGCGTTGCTCGGACAGATAGGCGAGCAGGTTCTCGGATGCGCGCTCATCGAGCCCGGCTTCGCGAAGCCGCTCCTCTGCCTTCTCGCGCGGCGCCGAGGAGAGGTCCCGCGAGAACCTGCCGAGCGCCTCGCCGAGTTCTGCGGGGCGCCCGAGCCCGTCGCCGTGCCAGAACGGCAGCTTGCCCGGCTGGCCGTACGCGGGCAGCACGTTGACGCGGTCGTGGGTGATCTCCACGATCCGCCAGCTCGTCGTGCCGAGGGTGAACACGTCGTTGACGCGCGATTCGTAGACCATCTCCTCGTCGAGTTCGCCGACGCGGGCGTTGCGGGTCTCGCCCGCGACGAAGACGCCGAAGAGCCCGCGGTCGGGGATCGTGCCACCGCTCGTGACGGCGAGGCGCTGTGCGCCGGGGCGGCCCGTGATGGTGCCTTGGTCGCGATCCCACACCACGCGCGGGCGCAGTTCCGCGAACTCATCGGACGGGTACCGGCCCGCGAGCAGATCGAGCGTCGCCTCGTAGGCGCTGCGCGGGAGCGTGCGAAACGGCGCGCTGCGCTTGACCGTCTCGAACCAGTCCTCGACGTCGATCGCGCCGAGCGCGGACGCGGCGACGGTCTGCTGGGCCAGGATGTCGAGTGGATTCTGGGGCACGGCAATCGCCTCGATCTGCCCTGCCAGCATCCGCTCGGTGACGATCGCCGTGTGCAGCACATCTCCGCGGTGCTTGGGGAAGAGCGCGG
>NZ_DATMIO010000021.1:0-6564 GCF_035554235.1 Microbacterium sp.
GGCGCTCCGAGATCGAGGCGACATCGGCCACGGCGATCGCGAGGAAGTCGAGCACATAGGCGACGGGGGCGCCGTGGAAGTTCCCGTTCGACTCCACGCGGCCGTCGTCGGTGATCACGGGGTTGTCGACCGCGCTCGCGAGCTCGCGCGACGCGATCGTCGCCGCGTGGTCCACGGTGTCGCGGGCGGCGCCGTGCACCTGCGACGAGC
This sequence comes from Microbacterium sp., assembly GCF_035554235.1. Classification (GTDB taxonomy): domain Bacteria; phylum Actinomycetota; class Actinomycetes; order Actinomycetales; family Microbacteriaceae; genus Microbacterium. The sequence continues at coordinate 211 of NZ_DATMIO010000021.1, forward strand.
ACCTCAGCGAGTACGCGTCCTGCACGCGCGTGCACACCGCCGGGTCGTGGTGGCTCGCGACGATCGCCGAGCCCGCGAGGAACGAACGCAGGTTGGCCGCGGATGCCGCCTGCCCCACGTGCGGGCGGAGCGCCATGAGGTCGGCCGCGAAGACCGCGTCGGTGCCGAGCTGGCTCTCGATCGACATGGCGGCGGCGACGTCGGCCACCTCGAGCAGCATCGACAGGTCGTGGAGCGCGAGCAGCAGCATCCCGAGCATGCCGTCGGTGCCGTTGATAAGGGCGAGGCCCTCCTTCTCCCGGAGGACGAGCGGGGGGATGCCCGCGGCGGCGAGGGCATCGGCCGCGCCGACCCGTGTCCCCGAGCCGGTCGCGTGGTCCATCACCCTCACGTCGGATTCCCCCATCGCCGCGAGGGCGATATGCGCCAGCGGGGCGAGGTCTCCCGAGCAGCCGAGTGACCCGTACTCGCGCACGATCGGCGTAATGTCCGCGTTGAGCATCGCCGCGTAGGTCTCGACGACCACGGAGCGCGCGCCCGTGTGACCCGTCGCGAGGGTCTGCAGCCTCAGCAGCTGCATCGCGCGCACCACCTCGCCCTCGACCTCGGCGCCCGTTCCCGCCGCATGCGAGCGGATCAGGCTCGCCTGCAGCTGGGCGCGCCGGTCCCCGGCGATGAAGGTCGTGGCGAGCGCGCCGAACCCCGTGGAGATGCCGTAGTGCGGCTCGGGATCGGATGCGAGCGACTCGACGAGGGTGCGGGATGCGGCGACACGCTCCATCGCCGAGGGATCGACCGCGACGCGCGCGCCGTATCGGGCGACGGCGACGACGTCGTGCGGGCGCAGGGGTGCAACGCCCACGACGACGGCATCGGCGCTGCCGCGGCGTGCCGTGACGGAGGGAGGGCTGACGGTGGCCATGGCTCGATTCCACACCCGCGGGCTCGCACGCGCGAGGGGTCGGTGCCATCCTGTGTCTGTGATTCCAGACAAAGCGACGCCCGCGAGATCCGTGGTCGGTGCGGGCTCCGCGCCCGCGGCCGTCACCGCATCCGGCCCCGCCCCGCGACCGCAAGTGCCTGCGGCCGACCAGGCGCTCCGCATCCTGTCGTTCCTGGCGCGGCAGCGCGGGCCGGTCGCCGCGAGCACCGTCGCCGGTGCGCTCGGCATCCCGCGCTCGAGCCTCTACCACCTGCTCGCGACGCTCGAGGAGCATGGGTTCGTGGTGCATCTGCCCGTCGAGCGACGCTGGGGGCTCGGCGTCGCGGCCTTCGAGCTGGGCGGCGGCTACGCCCGGCAGGAGCCCCTCGCCCGGCTCGGCCGAACGCTGCTCGCCGATCTGGTCGACCGCGTGGGCGAGAGCGGCCACCTCGCCGTGATGACGGGGCGCGACGTGCTCTACATCGTCGAGGAGCGCGCACCGCGCCGCCCGGCTCTCGTGACCGACGTCGGCGTGCGACTGCCCGCCCACCTCACGGCGTCGGGCCGGTCGATGCTCGCTGCGCTCCCCCGCGAGCAGGTGCGAGCGCTGTATCCGGATGCTGTGGCCTTCGCCGACCGCACGGGCCGGGGTCCCGCGCGACCGCGTGAGCTGCGCGATGTGCTCCGCGAGACCCGCGACCGCGGCTACGCGCTCGAAGACGACGAGGTGACGCTCGGCCTCGCATCCGTCGGCGTGGCCGTGCTCGACCACGTGGGCTGGCCGATCGCGGCGATCGCGGTCACCTTCTCCAGCGCCGGCGAGCGGGATGCCGCGGCCCTGGCAGCTCTCGTCGAGCCCGTCGCGGCCGAGCTCGGCCGCCGCATCCGGGGTGCTCGGCCGTCAGCATCCGAAATCTGAAAGAGTCTTGCAGATCTCTCCGTGCCGTCCTATTCTGAAATCCTCTTTCAGATTGGACCACGTCATGAGCACCCCCGAAGTCCGGCGCACGATCACCGATCCGGCGGCACTCGACGCTCTCGCTCACCCCGTGCGCCTCGACCTCCTCAGCTTCCTGATGTCGCACGGTTCGGCGACCGCATCGGAGTGCGCGCGCGCGGTGGATGATTCCCCTTCCAACTCCAGCTATCACCTGCGCGTGCTGGCCAAGCACGGCCTCGTAGAGCCCACTTCGTCCGAGGATGGCCGGGAGCGCCCCTGGCGCGCCACCATCACGGGTCTGAGCCTCGACGCGGAGGCGACGGATCCTGCGGTGATCGCCAGCGCGACGGCCATGGTCGAGGCATCCCTGCTGCTCGACTACCAGCTCGCCCGCGAGCACGTTCGCCGCCGCGACCGCATCGAGGGACCGTGGCGCAACGTCGATGCCCACGCCCAATACGGCCTGCGGGTCACGCCCGACGAGCTTCGTTCGATCGTGGAACGCGTCGATGCGGTCATCCGCCCGTTCATCGCCGCGACGCGGGATGACGCGCCCGACGACGCGGCGGCCGCGAGCATCTCGCTGGTGGCGTTTCCTCGACCGACGTTCGCCGAGGCGACGAGATGACCGTGCGCACCGCCTTCGCGATCCGCGCGTTCCGTCGCCTGTGGGGTGCCGGACTGATCTCGGAAACGGGCGACTGGCTGCTTTTCATCGCCCTCCCCCTCGTTGTCTTCGACCTCACCGGCTCGGCGGTGGGGACGGCGATCGCCTTCCTGCTCGAGCTCGTTCCGGCCGTCGTGCTCGCTCCGCTCGCCGCGCACCTCGTCGGGCGGTTCGACCGGCGGTGGCTCATGGTCGCCCTCAACGTCGGTCAGGCGCTGGCCCTGCTGCCGCTGCTGTGGGTGAATGACGTTGGCGATCTTCCGATCGCGTACGCCGTCATCGTCGTGCACGCATCGCTCAGCGCGGTCTTCGAGCCGGCCAAGAACACGCTTCTGCCGGAGCTTGTCGACACAGAGCGACTCGTCTCGGCCAATGCCCTCATCGGCCTCAATCAGAACCTCGGACGTCTCATCGGCGGGCCCCTCGGCGGCGTGCTCCTCGCGGTCGGAGACCTCGGGGTCATCGTCGCCGTCGACGCGATCACCTACGTCGTCTCGGCCGCCCTCATCGCCACCCTGCCTGCGGTGAACGGCTCCCCCCGCGGTGCGGCCGCGGGACGATCCCCCGAGGGGCTCCTCGCCGCGCTGCGCGTTTCACGTCTTCGCGGCGCGTACGCCGTGATCTTCGTCTCCAGCATCGCCCAGGGCATGTTCTTGGTGTTGTTCGTCCTCTTCGCGTTCGGTCCGCTACACGGCTCCGATGCCGATGTCGGCCTGCTGCGCGGCATCCAAGCGGTCGGCGCGATCGTGGCCGGTCTCGTGCTCGGGTTCCTCGCGCGAGGGTCGTCGCCGCGGGTGCTCGCCACGGCGAGCCTGTTCGCGTTCGGGGCGCTCTCGCTCGCGATCTGGAACCTCCCCGCGATCACGACGGACCTGTGGCCGTACGTCGTGCTGTTCGCCGCCGTCGGCGCGCCCGGTGTCGTCATGATCGCGGGGCTGATCAGCGTGCTGCAGGAGGAGTCCACCGCCGGCCAGCGCGGTGCCGTGTTCGCCGCGATCGGGCTGGTCGGCGCGCTCGGCCAGGCCGCCGGGATCCTCCTCGCCGGATTCTCCGACGGCCCGATCGGTCTGGTCCCGCTCCTGGAGGTGCAGGGCGGTCTCTACGTGGTGGCCGGGGCGATCGCCCTGCTCTGGCTGCCGCACCCCGCCACCGCGCCGCTCATCGCGAAGGGAGCGGCGGACGCCGCACAGCTGCGCCGATAGTGTGCGCGTGCCGTCCGCACTGCGCGCGGTCAGTCGACCTGCGCGACGCGCCCGCCGGTCAGCGCGACGAGCTGGTCGAATGTCATCGGGAACACCGTGTGCGGCGTGCCGCCCGCTGCCCAGATCTCAGGGAAGGCCGCGAGGTCGCGGTCGACGATCGTCGTGAGCGCCGCGGGATGCCCCGTCGGCGCCACTCCCCCGATCGCCTGGCCCGTGGCATCCCGAACCTGCTCCGGTGTGGCACGCCGCAGCGCGCCACGACCAAGGCGCTCGGCGAGCGCGGCGGTGTCTACGCGATGCGCGCCGCTGGTCATGACGAGCAGCGGCTCATCGTCCGACCAGAACACCAGGCTGTTCGCGATGGCTCCGACCTCGACGCCGAGGGCGGCCGCCGCGAGAGCGGCCGTGGCCGCGGCATCCGGAAGCACGACGATCTCTCCGGGAATGCCCGCCTCGACGAGGCGCTCGGCGACGACACGGCTGCGTGCGGGGAGGGCTGTGCTCACCCCGCCAGCCTAGAACGATGGGCGCGCCGTCCGCGTCGGCCCCCGTTCGCTTGGGACCGGATCACACCCTCTCGTTCAGCGCGAGGATGTTGCCTTCGCTGTCGGCGAACCACGCCGCCCTCTCACCGGGAAGCTCCGCCACGCCGTCGACCGTCGTCAGCCCGGGAAAGTCGTAGTCCTTGAAAACCACGCCCTTCTCGCGCAGCGCAGCCATGGCCCCGGCGAGGTCGTCGGTCTCCACGGCGAAGACGGTGTTCTGCGCGGTTCCCGCGTACGAGGTCTGGTAGACCATCACCGGCACGCCGCCCAATCGGTAGAACACCGCACCGGCATCCTCCTGCACCTCCTCGGCCGTCAACCCGAGCACACCCTCGTAGAACGATCGAGCCCGATCGAGATCGGACGCCGCGATCACGGCGGCGCCGCGCGCATCTTCGAACATGGTGTCCCTCCACTTCCTCCTGTGGTTTTCGCCCTTGGCGCAGACGGTACTCCTCTCCCATGTCGGCCGGTAGGCGCTGCCCGGGCGTCTTGCTATCGGTGAGGGCGCTGCGCCGGCGCGTGCCGGATTCAGGCTGAGTCGGCCCGGCACCCCGTGTTTTCGGCCCCTGAGGCTCATCCCGCCCCAGCCGTCCTGAATCCGGTTCGGCTCAGCTCGGACGTCGGCGCCCGGCCGCGGCGACTCCCCGAAGGGCGGCGACGACGACTTCCGGGTGGTACATGATGTCTTCGGCGATCGGCCGCAGCGTGGAGTACCCACGAGCCGCCAGGGCCAGATCCCGCCGGCGGTCGCGCTTCTGGGCTATCCAGCCGCTGTGGTGGGCCTCCGAGTCGCACTCGATCACGAGCCATCCATCGAGCACGAGGTCGACGCGGCCGACCCCGTCGATCTCGGCCTGCACGTGCACATCGAACCCGAGGGCGCGAGCGATGAGCCGGACGAGCGTCTCGGGGCCCGACTCCGCCCGGCCGTTCACGTGCCGTCGGAGCACGCGGCGCCGAGCGGTGACATGCGCGAAGATCTCGTCGAGATCGGAATCGTCGATGAGCCGCAGGTACAACGCGGAGTCGAGGGTTGCGACGGCGGCACGCGGCGGCTGACAGTTTGTCGCCTGGATGAGCGCATCGATCACCTCCACCCGCGCGGACTGGGGATGGGGCTCGCGGCGGAGCGTCGCCCAGTGCAACCGCACTCGCCGGGGCGAGTTGCGAAGTCTCGACGCCGAGCGTGGGACATGCACGTGCACAGCATCCTTCGAATGGACGAACACCCCCATCCGCGCGAGCACCGAGACGCAGGCGAGACGACCGCCGACCATGGCGGCACACTTGACCTCGGTGGAGGCCGTGGCCGGCAGATACACGCCGACCCGCGTCCGCAGCAGCGACCCGGTGTCAACGGCTGCGATGATCTGGCGGCGGGTCAGCCCCGCGAGGCGGAGGTCCCTCGTGCGAAAGAGCGGGTCGAGCACGCCTTCCGCCCGCAACAGCAGTACTTCGAGGGGCACCTGACCGGCGTGCATCAACATCCTTCGACCGTGCCGGGAGAGGGCGCCCACGTGCACGCCGATCCGGCGGTTGGGGACAGCGCCGCGCGCAGAGGCGATGGGGAGGAGGCGGGGTTGACGACGCGCGGGCGTGCCGCATACAGGCTCAACGAGGCCGCGCGCCGCTGATCGCCGAGTTTTCGACGACTTCAACCTCAGCGATCCTGAATCCGGGACCCCGACCGCGTCGAAGAGCGGGGTTGGGGACGCGGGGGCGTGCCGCATACAGGCTCAACGGGGCCGCGCGCCGCTGATCGCGGGGTGTTCGTCGACTTCAACCCCACCGATCCTGAATCCCGCACGCAGATCGCGGCTGAGAAGAAGGGAGACGTGCTCCTGAAGGAGCGCGACAGGCCCCGCAAGGCAAGAGGCCCACCGCACGGACCGCCCGAATGTCCCTCACTGAGCAGTCTGCTCAGTTGCGGCCGGGGACGTTGAACAATCGGCGGGGCAATGGTGCAATAGAAGGGATGTCGCGATGATGCGCATCGCACACGCACACGCCTCGCGCCCCACGAAGACGCGAGCGGCTGATCGACGAGGACCACAATGTCTGCGAGCCTGCCACTG
>NZ_DATMIO010000022.1:0-2030 GCF_035554235.1 Microbacterium sp.
AGAGCATGATTCCGAGCGCGTAGATGTCGCTGCGGGGGTCGGCCATGGCGCGGGTGACGAGCTCGGGGGCCAGGTACGCGATCGTGCCGAGCAGCTGCTGGCCGGTTGCGGTGTTGGCGGTGGTGGCGCGCGCCAGACCGAAGTCGCCGATCTTGATGCGGCCGTCTTCGGCGAGGAGCACGTTCTCGGGCTTGACGTCGCGGTGCACGATTCCGGCGCGGTGAGCCGACGCGAGGCCCGACAGTACAGCATCCATGATCGTGATCGTCTGCGTGACCGAGAGCCGCTTCTGCTCCCGCATGAGCTCGCGGAGGGTGATGCCGGGCAGGTACTCCATGACGAGGTACGCCATGTCGCCGTCTTGGCCCTGGTCGAAGACGTTGACGACGTTGGGATCGGCCAGCCGCGCGGCGGCGCGGGCCTCTTGGATGAACTTGCTCTGGAACACCGCGTCGTCGCTGAGGTGCCCGTGCATGACCTTGAGCGCGATGCGGCGCTCGAGCCGCAGGTCGGTGGCGACATAGACGGTGGCCATGCCGCCGCGCGCGATGCGCGCGCGCACCCTGTACCGGCCGTCGACGAGCCGCCCGATCAGCGGGTCGGCTTGCTGGCTGGTACTCACGGGGAAAGTCTACGGAGGCCCGGGCCCCCGGCCCGGCAGCGGCTCACCCGGACACGGGGGCGAGGCCGGTCAACCCAGTGCGGCGAGCCACTGGTACGACGCCGCTTCCCACGCGCCGTACCGGTCGGGGAAGGCCGAGATCTGCACCGCTTGAGCGGCCTGGCTGAAGCCCATGTCCTGCCACCCGGGGATATCGAGCAGGCCGCGGGTACGCGGTCCGTTGGGGTCGGTGGGTCCCCCGTAGAAGGCGAGGGTCGCGCGCGTCGCGTCGCTGACCTCGGCGTCGGTGCCCCATCCCGTGCTCGGTCGCTGCTGGAAGAGTCCGAGAGAGTCGCGGTCGCCCCACGTCAGGTTGCGCATCGAGGACTCGACCATCGCCGTGGCGAGCGCGATCGCGATCCCGCGGTCGGAGACTCCGAGCTGGCGGCCGACGCCGATGATGAGCCGCGCGTTCGCCGCCTGCTCGGCATCGAGCACCGCCGACTGCGGGGCCGGGGGCGCCACGGGCGCCGTCGATGCGACCGGAACGAAGGCGACGGGCAGCGCGATGGTCTGACCCGGGTAGATGATGGATGCCGGGGTCAGCCCGTTCGCGGCGAGCACGGCCTGCGTGGTGAACCCGTACTTCTTCGCGATGGCGCTGATCGTGTCGCCCTTGGCGATCGTGTGCGAGGACGCCCCCGGTGCGGGCGTCGCGGCAGGAGGAGTCGCCGGCGCCGCGGCTTGGGGCGGGGCGACTGGGGACGCCGCCGCGGCGCCGGGCAGTGCGATGGTCTGGCCCGGGTAGATGATGGATGCCGGGCTGAGGCCGTTCGCGGCGAGCACGGCCTGCGTCGTGAACCCGTACTTCTTCGCGATGGCGCTGATCGTGTCGCCTTTGGCGATCGTGTGGATGCCGGCGGCGGGGGCCGCGACCGGCGTGGCAGGTGGGCTCGCGGCGGCGGGGGCGCCTGCCAGCGCCAGCACCTGGCCCGGGTGGATGACGCTCGACGAGGTGAGGCCGTTCCATGCCAGCACATCGGCCGTGCGGAGCCCGAAACGCCGGGCGATGTCGAAGACCGTGTCTCCGGCGACCACGGCGTAGCTCGGGGGAACGGGGGTGGATGCGGGCCGGCTCACGGCCGCGGCCTGCGGCCGAGACCCCACGGGCTTCGGTGCGCCTGCCTGCGTGCCGCGGATGCTGAGGTCGGTCACCGCGGCGGCTGGCGTCGCCGCGAGCGAGAGTGCGATGGACCCGACGATCGCGGCGGGCACCGCTGCCAACACCCTTCGGGCGGCGTGCGTGGGTCGATGCGCTGAGTGGCGTCTCAAGATTCCCCCCTTTTCGACCTTGAAACCGTGTCACGGATGTCAACTGGTGTCAACGGGTGATAAAGGACGTGGCCAATGTGACATGAGTGATCGGCCG
>NZ_DATMIO010000023.1:0-4410 GCF_035554235.1 Microbacterium sp.
ATCGCGGGGGCGGGGCGTCCGTTCGTCGTGAGCGGGCCAGCGAGATTCAGCCGGCAAGCGCCTCGCGCAGCTTGACCCGGCCGCCCATGCGCAGCAGCGAGTTCTCGTAGATCTTCGCTCCGACGGCGATCGCCGCGACGCACGTCGCGATCAGGATGGCGAGCGAGAGCAACGGCTCCCACCACTGAGCCTCGCCGAGGTACAGGCGCATCGGCATGCCGACCGGGGCCGAGAACGGCACGTACGACATGATCGCGAGCACGGTCGGGTTGTCGTTGAAGAAGATCACCAGGAAGTACGGCGCCATCACGAGCATCGTGATCGGCGTGGTCGTCGAGCCGATGTCCTCTTGCCGCGACACCATGGCCCCCGCCGCCGCGAACAGGGCGGCGAGCAGGATGAATCCGAACAGGAAGAAGATGGCGAACCACAGGATCGGCGCTCCGAGGCCTCCGAGCAGCTCGCCCTGGTCGGTGACGATCAGCCCGACGACCGCGATCGCCGCGAGCCCCAGGATCTGAGCCATCGCCAGAACGGTGTTGCCGATCACCTTGCCGGCGAGCAGCGTGCGCGCGGGGATGGCCGAGATGAGCAGCTCGACGACGCGGGTCTGCTTCTCCTCCACGACGCTCTGGGCGATCGTGCTGCCGAAGATCGATGCGGCGAGCAGGAACAGAAGGCCGAATCCGAGCGCCACGAAGTAGCGCAGTGCGGGGTTGATGGCGTCGGGTTCGAGCAGCACGACCTCGGGAACCTGGGCGAGGCTCATCATGAGCGACGTCGGCGGGCTGTCTTTGGCGATGATGACGAAGTCGAAGGGCGCGGATGCCGCAGAGTCGCCCACGACGGCGGCCTCGACGTCGCCGGATTCGACCAGCGCCTCGGCGGCGGCCCGGTCGGCGACATCGGTCACCTCGAGCCCATCGACGCTCGAGACGGCGGCGGAGGTCTCCGGGGTGGCCGCGACCTTGGTGTCGCCCGCGTTCTGAGCGGCGAAGCCTCCGATCACGATCGTGGCGAGGGCGATCACGAACAGGACGATCGTCGAGATGACGAACGCCTTGCTGCGTAGCTTGGCGCCGATCTCGCGCTCGGCGACGAGCCAGATGCCCGCGACTTCGCGCGGAGCGCGCGGTGCGGTGGGGAGCGGGGTGCTCACTGGATGACCTCCTTGAAGATCTGGGCGAGGGTCGGATGCTGGGGGGCGAAGCTTGCGACATCCCCCTGTTCGACGGCACGGCGCAGCACGCGCTGCGCAGTGGCGTCGCCGTCGACGTCGAATACGGCATAGCCGCCGTCGAAGTCGACGACCTCGACACCGGCCTCGGCGCGGAGCCACCCGGCATCGCCGCTCGAGACGAGCTCGTAGCGGTGCGTCGAGTGCTGGGCTCGGAGGTCGTCACGGGGTCCCGCCGCGCGGATCGTGCCGCCGGCGATGATCACGAGGTCGTCGCACAGGCGCTCCACGACATCCAGCTGGTGCGAGGAGAAGATGACGGACGTCCCCAGTGCGGCGCGGGCCTGGAGGACCCCGGCCACCACGTCGACGGCGAGGGGATCGAGTCCCGAGAAGGGCTCGTCGAGGATCAGCACCTCGGGATCGTGCACCAGAGCGGCGGCGATCTGCGCGCGCTGCTGGTTGCCGAGCGAGAGCGTCTCGACATTGTCGTGGAGGCGCTCGCCGAGTCCCAGTTCCTCGAGGAGCGCGGTGGCCCGGGTCGCGGCATCCCCTTTCTCGAACCCGTGCAGGCGCGCGAGGTAGACGATGTGCTCGAGCACTTTCATCTTCGGATAGAGGCCCCGTTCCTCGGGCATGTAGCCGAACCGGCGGCGGTCGGCGGTGGTCACCGGCGAGCCGCCGAGCAGCACTTCGCCGCTGTCCTTCGCCAGCACTCCCAGAACGATGCGCATCGTGGTGGTCTTGCCCGCGCCGTTGCCGCCGACGAAGCCGGTGAGGCGGCCGGGCGACACGTCGAAGCCGACGTCATCGAGCACTTTACGCGCGCCGTAGTGTTTCGTGATCCCGTGCAGTTCGAGCAGTCCCGTGGTCATGTCTCCACGCTAGGGATGAGGGTGCCGGCGACGCATCCCCCGCGCGGCGGAGATTCGTCCATGAGCTCAGCCCGCGTGAGCTCAGCCCCGCGTGAGCTCAGCCCGCATGAGCTCAGCCCGCCGTCAGCTCAGCCCGCGCCGGTGCGCGAACACGACGGCCTGCACGCGGTCGCGCGCCCCGAGCTTCTGGAGCACCTTCGACACGTGGGTCTTGACCGTGGCCTCGCCGATGTAGAGCTGCCTGGCGATCTCCGAATTGCTCATCGCCTGGGCGATCAGCCGCAGCACCTCCGCCTCGCGCTCGGTGAGCGGGTCGGGCAGGTGGTCGGGAAGGGCGAGGGGCTCGAGGTCGGACGGGACGGCCATTGCCGCGGCCGTCGGCGGGGTCGGTTCCGGAGCCGCGGATGCGGTGGCGCGGGCGGGCGCGCCGACGCCGGCGAACCGCTCGATGACCCGGCGCGTGACTTCCGGGGCGAGCAGCGCATCGCCGCCGGCGATCGTGCGGACCGCGGCCACGAGCTCTTCCGGACCGGCGTTCTTCAGCACGAACCCGCTGGCGCCGGCATCGAGCGCCTCGAAGAGGTAGTCGTCGTGGTCGAACGTCGTGACGATGACGACCGATGACGGGATGCCGGGATCGGCGGTGATCGCGCGCGTCGCGGTGATGCCGTCCATGTCGGGCATCTGCACGTCCATGCAGATGACGTCGGGGCGGAGAGCGGATGCCGCGGCCACCGCCTGCGCGCCCGTCGCGGCTTCGCCGACGACGGCCATGTCGTCCTGGGCTTCGAGGATCATGCGGAATCCCGCGCGCAGAACGGCGTGGTCATCGACCAGCAGCACGCGGATCACCGGGCGAGCCCTGTGCCGGCCAAGGATCCGGCGCCGACGATCGACGGCGCCTCCGTGGGCACGTGCACGCGCACGCGGAACCCGCCTCGGTCGCGCGGCGCGAGCTCGAGGGTGCCGCCCGAGGCGGTCGCGCGCTCGCGCATGCCGAGCTGCCCGAGCCCCGGGCGCATGCCGGTGATGATCCGGCCGGTGTTGACGACCTCGAGCTCGACCCCCGAGGGGTGGTCATAGCGCAGGCGCACGTCTGCCGTCGCTCCCGGGCCGGCGTGCCGCCGTGCGTTCGTGAGGGCCTCTTGGGCGATGCGGTACAGATTGACCTGCACCACCGTCGCGACCGGCGTCGGCGTCCCGACGACCGTGAAGGTCGTGGGCAGTCCGGCCGCGGTCGACGCCTCGATGAGTTCGGGCAGCGCGTCGAGGCCGACCGTCGAGGGCGCGTCGATCGGGAGCTCGGCCGCATCGCCGGTGCGCAGGGTCTCGAGCAGGTGCCGCAGATCGCGGATGGCCTCGCGAGCGGACTCCTCAACGGCCGCGAGCATGGTCTTCGCACCATCCGGGTCGCGGTCGATCACCGCGCGCGCGGCACCGGCCTGCACGCCCATGACCGAGACGTGATGCGCCACGACGTCGTGCAGCTCGCGAGCGATTCGCACCCGATCGAGCGCCACGGCCTGCGCTCCGGTCAGCTCGCGCTCGCGCTCGAGGTCGAGGGTGCGCTGCTCGAGCGCCGCCCGCTGCACGCCCGACACCCACGCGTGCTCGCCGAAGTAGTACGCCCCGCCGAAGTAGAGCACGTTGATGAGGGCGTTGATGAGCATGTAGGCGATGTACGGCGAGAGCGCCCCGGCCGCGACATCCAGCTCATCTGCCTGAACGATCGCCTCCTGGTACATCCAGATGATGAGCCATGTGAACATGCCGATGATGATCGCGATCCGCACGATCGCCGCGCGGCGCCGGTCGATCGACCATGCGCCGACCGTGTAGAGGGCGATGAACATGGCGATGTTGCCGACATAGATCTCGGGGATGTGCAGCGTCACCGCCGCGAAGTAGGCGGCCGAGACGATCACGGCGACCGTGGCCGGCCACCGCCGGCGCACCGCCAGCGGCACCGCCAGCACGACCGCGTAGCCGAGGGCCAGCGGAAGGGGCGCCTGCTCGTCGCCGTAGACCTCCGCGATCGTGGAGAGGGCGGCACTGAGGATCGCGCCCACCAGGATGACCGCCGCCAGCACGACGTCGTTGCGGAGTTCTCTCGCCGTCGGCCGGGGCCGCGGGGCGACGTCGGTGCTCACCATGACCTCCACGCTACGTGCTCCCTGAGCGAGCGGAGAGAGCCGAGAGGGGGAGATGGGGACCGCGGCATCCGTCGCAAGGAGGAGAAGTTCCACTTGCTATTGACAAGCTTGGTTGCTTTTTGCAAGCATGGTTCGACAGGCTCATCAACCTGCTGCAGGCTCATCAACCTGCTGCAGGCCCACCAACCTGCTACAGGCTCACCAC
>NZ_DATMIO010000024.1:0-2263 GCF_035554235.1 Microbacterium sp.
CCCGGGTCGACGACGAGCGCCTCGGGCGTCGGTGCCGGAGTGGGCGCGACCGTCGATTCAGACGACACCGTCTCGGTGGGCTCTGGGGTCGGCGCGCACGCGGTAGCGCCGAAGACGGCGGCAAGCGCGAGGCACGCGACGGCAATGCGGAACGTGGGGACAGTCATCGATCGGCCATCTCTCGTCGCGGGCCCTTCTCAGACGAGGACCGGTCCCGAGAATCTAGCCGACGAGCACGGAGGCGGTGAGCCGAATTCACCTAGCGTCGCAAACCGTGATGGATTCGTGAACCAGCGAAAGTCGAGCGCAGGAAGACGACGACAGAGATCGACGCAATGTCGGTGCCAAGGACGAAGATGGAGGGATGGCCGATGTGCTCGAGCGGTTCGGTCCCGCGACCCGGGACTGGTTCCGCGGCGCGTTCGCCGCGCCGACCACCGCCCAGATCGGCGCGTGGGAGGCGATTTCGCACGGCAAGCACGCCCTGGTGGTGGCGCCCACCGGCTCGGGCAAGACGCTGTCGGCATTCCTGTGGGCGATCGACCGGGTCTTCCACGAGAAGGATGCTGCGGCCACCCCGCCGCGCGAGCCCGGCACGGCGCAGCGCGGGCGCAAGCGCGCCGACCGCGAGCCTGAGCGCACCAGCATCCTGTATATCTCTCCCCTGAAGGCATTGGGCGTCGACGTCGAGCGCAACCTGCGCTCCCCGCTCGTCGGCATCGCCCAGGCGGCACGCCGCCTGGGCATCGCCTCCCCGGCGGTCAGCGTCGGTGTCCGCTCCGGCGACACCACATCGGGCGAGCGGCGGCAGCTGGTGCAGCATCCACCCGACATCCTGATCACGACGCCCGAGTCGCTGTATCTGATGCTCACGAGCCAAGCGGGCGAGACGCTCAAGGGCGTGCACACGGTCATCGTCGACGAGGTGCACGCGGTCGCCGCGACGAAGCGCGGCGCCCACCTCGCGGTGAGCCTGGAGCGGCTCGATGCCCTCCGGCGCACGGAGGACCCGGGTGTGAAGCCCGCCCAGCGCATCGGCCTGTCGGCGACCGTGCGGCCGATCGATGAGGTGGCGCGCTTCCTCGGCGGCACCGCGCCCGTCGAGATCGTGGCACCGCGCGCGACGAAGGCGTTCGACCTGAAGGTCGTCGTCCCGGTCGACGACATGCTCAATCCCCCGCCTCCGGCCGGTGCGGAGGCGCCCGCGGAGGGCGATGGCGACTGGTTCGCCCCCGATGCTCAGCGTCCGGGAAGCACCGAGATGACGGGCTCGATCTGGCCGCACGTCGAAGAGGCGATCGTCGACCGCATCCTCGCGCACCGCTCGACGATCGTGTTCTCCAACTCGCGGCGCCTGGCCGAGCGCCTCACGGGCCGGCTCAACGAGATCTATGCCGAGCGCCTCGGGGTGGACCTCCCCGAGGCCGCAGTACCCGCTGCAGTGATGGCGCAGGCCGGCATCAGTGCTGGCGCCGATCCCGTGCTCGCGAAAGCGCACCACGGCTCCGTGTCGAAAGAGCAGCGCGCCCTCGTCGAAGAAGAGCTCAAGTCAGGCGTGCTGCGCTGCGTCGTCGCCACGAGCAGCCTCGAGCTGGGCATCGACATGGGCGCCGTCGACCTGGTCATCCAGGTCGAGGCCCCGCCCAGCGCTGCGAGCGGACTGCAGCGGGTCGGACGCGCGGGGCACCAGGTGGGCGAGGTCAGCCGCGCCGCGCTCTTCCCCAAGCACCGCGGAGATGTGCTGCACACGGCGATCGTCACCGAGCGGATGCTGGCAGGGCAGATCGAGGCGATCGCCGTGCCCCAGAATCCACTCGACATCCTGGCCCAGCAGACGGTGGCGGCCGCCGCTCTCGGCGCGATCGACGTCGAAGACTGGTTCGAGACGGTCAAGCGCAGCGCGCCGTTTCGCACGCTCCCCCGCAGCGCCTACGAGGCGACCCTCGATCTGCTCGCGGGACGGTATCCCTCCGACGAGTTCGCGGAGCTGCGCCCGCGCGTGGTGTGGGATCGCGACCAAGGCACCATAACGGGCCGCCCCGGCGCCCAGCGCCTCGCCGTCACGAGCGGTGGCACGATCCCCGACCGCGGGCTCTTCGGCGTCTTCGTCGCGGGCGAGACCCGCAACGCCCGCGTCGGCGAACTCGACGAGGAGATGGTCTACGAGTCGCGCGTCAACGACGTGTTCACACTAGGCACGACGAGCTGGCGGATCGTGGAGATCACCCACGACCGCGTCAACGTGCTCCCCGCGTACGGCCAG
>NZ_DATMIO010000025.1:0-7238 GCF_035554235.1 Microbacterium sp.
CGCTGTAAAGTCAGGTTCTGAAGTCGAATCATAATGGCGGCGGAGTCTACCAGCTTCGCTCGCAACTGGCGCGAGTAGCACTATGTCCTCTGACCTGTGGAGCTTTTCCCTTGGCACTTACGCCCGTCCCGGCGTTGAAGCCGCGTGCCTGACCTTGCAGTCGGCGGGGGTGAATGTGTGCCTGTTGTTGTGTGGGTTGTGGCTCGGACAGCGCGGAACTGCCTGCAACGAGCAACGATTGCAGCAACTTTGCAACGTGGCCGAACCTTGGGACACGGATGTCGTTCGACCGTTGCGCGCCTTGCGCATGCAATGGAAAGTCATCGCGACTGAAGATACCGAACTGAATGCGTTACGCGAACAAGTGAAAGCGCTGGAGCTGGAAGCCGAGCGGCATCTGTTGTTGCGACTGGAGCGATCGGCGCAGAGTTGGCCGCAGGGTGAGGCGACCGATCTATCGGCCTGGCTGGAAGGTGTAACGGCAGGCGCCGTCCACCTGGACCGCGACGCGCTGCATCAGCTGCGCGTCGCGGTAAGCAGCACTTAGGAAGCGCTGGTTGGGGTGGTTGCTGCGATCGATGCGGCGGCCGTGGTCCCGTGTACGCGACCCTAGCGATCATCGTGTGGCTGGCGTTCCTCGCCTCGGGCGTGCATCCCACGCTCGCGGGCGTCGCGATCGCGCTTCTGGTGCCCGTCTATCGGCCCGACCGGCGCGACGTCGAGCACGCACTCGATCTCGCACGCACCTTCAGGCAGTCCCCGAACACCGAGTACGCGCGGGCGGCCGCGAACAGCCTGCGTGAATCGATCTCGATCAACGAGCGACTGCAGTCGGCGTACGCGCCGTACGTCGCCTACGTCATCCTGCCGCTGTTCGCCCTGGCCAACGCCGGTGTGGTCATCAGCCCGGAGATCCTGGCCGGTGCCATCCGCTCGCCGCTGACGTGGGGAATCGTGGTCGGCCTCGTGATCGGAAAGTTCGTGGGCGTCTTCGGCTCCGCCGCCGTTCTCCGGTTGCTGCGCCTCGGTGAGTTCGGTCCCGGCCTCACGCTCGACCGCATCGCCGGAGGAGCCGCGCTCTGCGGCATCGGCTTCACGATCTCGCTCTTCATCGTCGATCTCGCGATCGATCACCCCGATGCGCAGAATCAGGCGCGAGTGGGGGTGCTCGCGGCATCCATCATCGCCTTCGTCATCGCGGCGGTGATCTTCCGGATCTCAGACGCGATCCGCCCCGACCTCGACGCGGGCCAGACGCTCGCGCGTCCCGTCGATGCGAAGCGCGACCACGTCTTCGGTGCCGAGAACGCCCCGTACACGATCGTGGAGTACGGCGACTTCCAGTGCGGCTTCTGCCTCAAGGCCTCCGGGTCGATCCAGGAGGTGCACCGCGAACTCGGCGACCGGCTTCGCTACGTGTGGCGGCATGCGCCGCTCACGCAGTACCACCCGAACGCGCTCGCGGGGGCGGAGGCGGCCGAGGCGGCGGCGCTGCAGGGCCGGTTCTTCGACTTCGAACGGGCCCTCTTCGCCGATCAGGAGAATCAGCGCCCGTCCGACATCGTGCGCGTGGCACGAGAGCTGGGGCTCGACGTCGAGCGGTTCGAGAGGGACCTCACATCCCCCGAGGTCACCGGGCGCGTGCGCGATGACATGCTGGATGCCGAGGCGATGGGCATCACGTCGGTCCCCACGCTCTTCATCAACGGCCGTCGCCACACGGGTCCCTACGACGCGCAGTCGCTCATCCGCGCGCTCGCGCAGTCCGATGCGGGGGCTGCGGCTGACTAGCCTGATAGCGATGGAACCCACCGAACTCGACCCCGTGCAGCGGCCCGCCCTCTCCGACGCGCAGTGGGCGCGGCTGCTCGCGTACGGCACGCCGCATGAGGTCCCCCCGGGCGAGTACCTCTTCCGCTCGGGAGACCGGGACTACGACCTGATCCTCGTCGACTCGGGCGAGGTGGAGGTCGTCCGCGATTCGCTGTGGTGGATCGAAGAGGCGGTGCTGGCCCGGATGGGCCCCCGCTCGTTCGTCGGCGAGCTCGGCCTGCTCAACGGCCAGGGCGCGTTCCTCTCGGCGCGGGCGACCGGGCCCGCGCGGATCCTCCGGGTGACGCGCGCCGACCTGCGGAAGCTGATGTCCGAGGACGACGAGCTGTCGGATCTCGTGCTGCACGCGCTGTGGGCCAGGCGAGAATCGCTGCGGAGCGGCCCGGCGGCCCTGACACTCAAGCTCGTCGGGCCTCGCTCGTCGGGCGACTTCCTCGCGCTCCGCCGCTTCGCCGAACGACTCGACCTCGTGCACTCGGCCGTCGAGCTGGCCCCGGGAGAGCTGGGCTCGCTCACCGGACACGGGATCACCGTCGACGACCTGCCGGTCGCCTTCATCCAGGGCGAGCCGCTCGTGCGGGCGACGCCGGGGATGGTCGCCGAACGACTCGGGCTGAGCTATCAGGCGGATGCCGACGAGGTGGTCGACCTCGTCGTCGTGGGCGGCGGCCCCGCCGGCCTCGCCGCCGCGATCTACGGCGCCTCCGAAGGGCTGAGCACCGTGCTGCTCGACGCCGTCGCGCCGGGCGGCCAGGCGGCGGCGACATCCCGGATCGAGAACTTCCTCGGCTTCCCCTTCGGGGTGAGCGGTGGCGACCTCATCGGGCAGGCGTCCCTTCAGGCGCTCAAGTTCGGGGTGCGCGTGTACGCGCCGTGCGAGGCCGTCCGGCTCGAAGCGGTGGGCGACCTGCTCGATGTCACCATCACCGACGGGCGCATCATCCGCGCGCGCACCGCGATCGTGACCTCGGGGGCCGCGTACCGCCGGCTGGATCTCGACCGCTGGAGCGACTTCGAGCGCGCGGGGATCTACTACGCCGCGACGCGGCTCGAGCTGCGGCAGGTGCTCGACTCACCCGTCGTCGTGGTCGGCGGCGCCAACTCCGCCGGGCAGGCCTCGCTGTACCTGGCGGCCAACGGCTGCCCGGTGCACCTGGTCGTGCGGGGCACGGATCTCGGCAGCAGGATGTCGTCCTACCTCGTCGATCGGCTGATGGAGGATCCGCGCATCCAGCTGCACACGGGGGCGAGCGTCGTGGGCCTCGAGGGCGGGCACTCCCTCGAGCGCGTGCGCATCGACAGCGTCGGCGAGGTGGACGCGCGCGGCCTGTTCTGCTTCATCGGCGCGGAGCCGGCCACGTCGTGGCTTCCCGCGCTCGACCGCGACGCCGACGGGTTCTTGCGCACGGGCACCGACATCGCGGCGCAGTCGCTGGCGCAATGGCAGACGCTCGGGCGCGAGCCCCTGCCCTTCGAGACATCCACCCCCAGGGTCTTCGCCGCGGGTGATGTCCGCCGCGGGTCCATGAAGCGGGTCGCGGCGGCCGTCGGCGAGGGATCGAGCGCCGTGGCGTCGGTCCACCGCGCGCTCGCCGGCTGAAGGCGGACTCCCCGAGCTACGCGAAAGTGTCGGTCACGACCTGATTCCGGTCGGCGGCGTCAGCGCGCGCCCGCCCCGCCCGCGCGGAGCGGGTCGCCGCCCGCCGGTTCGAGCGCGGGAAGCCGGATCGGCGTGGTGCCCGCGACCTCGTTGCTGAATTCCTCGGGCGAGACCACGCGCAGGGGGCGGGTCTCATCGAGCGTCAGGCGGAAGCGGCGCGACTCGTGGCGGTGCAGCCGGCCGGAGGCCAGCATCCACGTCACCCCGATCGCGAACGCGACGAAGCCCGCCACCGCTCCGACGAGGATCGCGGCGCGCGGGCCGTACTCCGACGCGACCCAGCCGACGATCGGGGCCCCGATGGGCGTGCCGCCCATCATGATCGCCATGTAGAGGGCGAGCACTCGTCCGCGCAGCGCGGGGTCGGTCGTGGTCTGCACGTAGCCGTTCGCGGTGGTCAGCACCGTCACGACCGAGAACCCGACGAGCACCAGCGTGGCGGCGTACGCCCAGTACCCGGGCATCAGAGTCGACGCGACCGAGGCGAGCGAGAAGCCCAGCAGAGCGAGCACCACGACGCGGATGCGGGCCTGATCGCGGCGGGCGGCGAGCAGGGCGCCGGAGAGCGACCCGATCGCGAGGATGGAGCTGAGCAGCCCGAAGCCGTCGGCCTGCTGCCCGAACTCGAGGGCCATCGTCGAGGCGAAGATCGGGAAGTTCATGCCGAACGCGCCGAGCAGGAACACCATCGACAAGGTGACGATCAGGTCGGGGCGTCTGCCGACGTACCGGAATCCGTCGGCCAGCCGCGATCGGCCGCCGGTGTGCACGCGCGGGATCAGCTCGGCCGGCCGGATCAGCAGGAGGGCGACCATCATCGCGAGGAACGTGAACGCGTTGATCAGAAAGACCCATCCGGTGCCCACGAGCACGATGAGCACGCCGGCCACGGCGGGCCCGATCATCCGGGCGCCGTTGAAGGATGCCGCGTTCAGCGCGACCGCGTTGGAGGCGTTCTCACGCGACACGACGTCGGACACGAAGGCCTGGCGGGCGGGGTTGTCGAACGCCCCCACGACGCCCAGCGCGAGCGCGAACACGTACATCAGGGGCAGGGTCATGACTCCCGACAGGATGAGCACGCCGAGGCTCGCGCCGAGGGCCAGCAGCAGGCCCTGCGTCACCATCAGCAGCTTGCGGCGGTCGAAGCGGTCGGCGACCCAGCCGGTCACCCCGACCAGCAGCAGCGGCGGCCCGAACTGCAGGGCCATCGTCACCCCCATCGCGGCGGCGTCGTTGTCGGTCAGCTCGGTCAGCACGACCCAGTTCTGAGCGGTCGCCTGCATCCACTGGCCGACGTTCGAGACGAGCGCGCCGATGAACCAGACGCGGTAGTTGAAGATCGAGAACGACCGGAACATCGCGCTCATCGCTCGGCCAGCTCTCGCATGACGACGGATGCCGCGGCCAGCGTCGCGCGCTGCTCCGGCGAGAGTTCGGCGAGCGCCTCCTCCAGCCACGCGTCACGGCGACGCACGGTCTCGGCGACGACGGTGGCGCCGGCATCCGTCAGTTCGATGTTGACCTTCCGCCGGTCGACGGCGTCGGCCGTGCGGGTCAGGTAGCCGGACTCCTCGAGGCAGTTCACGGTGCGGTTCATCGAGGGAGCGCTCACGCGCTCGCGCTCGGCGAGTTCACTCAGCGTGTGGCTGCCGTGGATGTGCAGGCCTGCGAGCACCGCGAACTGGCCGTCGCTCATCGTGTCGACAGCGCGCTGGGCGCGCAGGCGCCGGGCGAGGCGGAACGTCGCCATGCGGAGATCGGACGCCTCGTGCCCGAGCGCGGAGGCGTCTGCGGGAGGGGCGTCGGAGGAAGAGCTGGGAGTCATGAGATTTAGTTAGCCTAGCTCATTAGCTTTGCTAAGTAAATTCCTGATCCCCAGCAAGTAGGCTCGCCGCATGCCCGAGTTCACCGATGCACACGGCATCGAGATCGTCTACGACATCCACCCCGCGGCGACCGCGCCTCGCGCCATCGTGCAGCTCGTGCACGGGGTGGGGGAGCACGCCGGGCGCTATGGCGCCGTCATCCAGGCCCTCGTCGCCGACGGGTACACCGTCTACGCCGACGACCACCGCGGCCATGGCCGCACGGGAATGAAGCAGCACGGGGGCGATGCGACGAAGCTCGGCCGGCTCGGACCGGGCGGGCTGCGCGCGGCCCTCGCCGCCCTGTGGCAGTTCAGCGAGCTGATCCGCGCCGAGAACCCCGGGCTGCCGCTCGTGCTGCTCGGTCACTCGTGGGGTTCGTTCATGGCGCAGATGCTGCTCGATGACCACCCCGAGGCGTACGACGGCGTCATCCTCAGCGGCACCGCGCTCCGCTGGCCGGGATCGCTCAACTCCGCCCCGCTGAACGCCCGGTGGAAGGCCGAGGCGGTCACGGGGATGGAGTGGCTGTCGACCGACGCGGCGGTCGGCGAGTCGTTCGTCGCCGACCCGCTCACCACGGTCGTGCCCCTGGCGAAGCTGTTCGGCCCGGCCGATACCCTGCGCCTCATCGGCAAGCCGCGCAAGGATCTCGGCCGCGACGTGCCGGTGCTGATCATGGTCGGTCGCGACGACTCGGTCGGCGGCCCGGTGTCGGCGCATCGCCTCGCCGATGCCTACGAGACACGGTCGGGACTCACCGACGTGACCACACTGATCTACCCGGGCGCGCGGCACGAGATCTTCAACGAGGTGCAGCAGGCCGACGTGCGCGGCGACCTGCTCGCGTGGCTCGACCGCCGGTTCGCGCAACGAGACTGAGCTCCTGCGCGTAACGCGACTGAGCTCCTCGCGCAACGCGACTGAGTCCCCCCGTCACTAGGCTTGCCCGACGCGGCGAAACCCCGCCGGTCGGCATCCGTTCGAAAGGAATCCCCCGCCGTGATCACTCTCTCCTGGCTCCTGCTCATCGCCATCGCGGGCGGCGTGCTCGCCCTCATCGACGGCATCCTGCGCCTGCGGTCGAAGGGCGGCTCGACCGTGCTCGGCATCATCGAGACCGTCGTCGCCGCGCTCTTCCTGCTGTCGCTGTTCGTGCCCGGCATCCCGTTCGGCTCGGTCGTGCTCGCGATCGTGACGATCATCGTGGTCATCGTCGGGCTCATCGTCCGCGGAAAGGGCGGCCTCGGCCTCGCGATCGCGGCGCTCGCGGTGCTCGCGTTCTGGCTCGTGCTGGTGAACCGCTGGGTCGTCATCCCCGGGCTCAACTGACCACAGCCCGCGCACCGAAACACGATGGGGCGGCCGAGACACGATGCGATGCCTTGTGTCTCGGCCGCGAAGTTGTTTCTCGCCGACGGCGCCGCCGACGCCGAGCGGGGGGATGCCGCGCCCCGGCGCGCCCGTAGGCTGAACCCATGCACGGCGAATACAAGGTTCCGGGCGGCAAGCTCGTCGTCGTCGATCTCGAGGTCGACGGGGGTCGCATCGCCGACTTCCACCTCGCGGGTGACTTCTTCCTCGAGCCCGACACGGCCCTCGACGCGATCGACGCCGCCATCACCGGCCTCCCGGTCGAGGCGGATGTCGCGGCCATCGCGGCCGCGGTGCGCGGCGCCCTGCCCGAGGGCGCCCAGCTGCTCGGGTTCACCCCCGAGTCGGTCGGCACGGCCGTGCGCCGCGCGCTCGTGACCGCCCCCGGATGGCGCGACTTCGAGTGGGAGGTCGTGCACGAGAAGGCGGTGTCACCGCGCCTGCACCTGGCCCTCGACGAGGTGCTCACCGCCCGCGTCGGCGACGGCCGGCGCCGTCCGACC
>NZ_DATMIO010000026.1:0-2469 GCF_035554235.1 Microbacterium sp.
GGGCTTGATGTGGGCGAACATGCTGCGGCCGTTCCAGCTCGGGAAGGCCCGTACGAGCCATGACGGGCCGTCGAGCTGGATCCGGGAGTCGCGGGTTGCCTCCGCCCAGGAGAGCTGCCCGGCGTGCCACTTCACGAACGCTTCGGCGTCGGCGGTGATGTAGAGGTCCTCGTCGAGACCGGCATACGTCTTGCAGACCTCGGCCTCGCGGTGCTCGAGCAGCAACCAGTACCGCTCGCGGGGCCGGAAGCTCGTGAAATCCAACCGGATGACCACGCGCCGGTCAGGTAGTCGGTCCCGGCGAAGCGCGTTGCACATCGACCACAACGCCACGTACGGATCGAGGTTCTGGGGGGCGATCTCGAGCCAACGAGCTCCCCACTCGCCGAGGGTCTCGCAGACCTTGAACAGATCGTGGCCCGAGCTCGTGAGGTGGTACCGGTGACCGCGTCCCTGAGCTTTCGGTACCGACTCGACGATGTCGAGGCGTTCGAGCTGCTTGAGCCGCTGCGCGAGGAGCGTGCCGGAGAGTCCGGGCGCACCTTCGAGGATCTCGCCGAAGGTCTCACAGCCCAGATACAGGTTGCGGATGATCAACGGCGTCCAACGCTCAGCGAAGATCGCCGCGCCACGGGCGATCGGGCAGTACTGACCGTAGGTCCTCATGAGCGCAGTGTCCCGCACCGCCCGACCGACGTGAAGTGCAGATTCCTTAGTTCAAGGTCCAGATCGCTGACTTCTCCTCGGTGCCCCCCGATGTTGCGATGAGCCCATCCACCAGAGGAGGAACCATGTCAGTACCAACCGCCATGCAGATCCCCGGGTTCCGAGGAGAGCTCATCACCCCCGACCACCACGACTACGACAACGCCCGAGCCGTGTGGAACGGCACCGTCGACCGACGACCCCGGATGATCGCCCGCTGCAGCGGCGCCGCCGACGTGGCCACAGCGGTGCGCTTCGCCCGTGACCGTGACCTCGAGATCGCCGTGCGTGGCGGAGGCCACAACGTCGCCGGCACTGCGGTGTGCGACGACGGGATCGTCATCGACCTCTCGGCGATGCGCGCCGTCTCGGTCGATCTTGTCGACAGCACGGCCCTCGTCCAAGGTGGTGCCCTGTGGGGCGACGTCGACCACGAGACACAGGCGCACGGTCTGGCCACCACGGGCGGCATCGTGAGCCACACCGGCGTCGGCGGCGTCAGCCTGGGTGGTGGCATCGGCTGGCTCATGCGCAAGCACGGGCTCACCGTCGACAACCTCGTGGAGGCCGAGGTGGTCACCGCGGAGGGCGACATCGCGCGGGCGTCGGCCAACGACCACCCCGACCTGTTCTGGGCGCTGCGGGGCGGTGGCGGGAACTTTGGCGTCGTCAGCTCGTTCCGGTTCGCGCTGCACCCGGTCGGCCCCACCGTCCTGGCCGGACCGGTCTTCTGGGCGGCCCAGGACACCACCGAGGTCCTGCGCTTCTACCGGGACTTCGTCGCCGACGCGCCCGACGGGCTCGGGACCGTCATTCGGCTCGGCACGATGCCGCCGCTGCCGGTGGTCGACGAGGAGCTGCACTTCCGGCCGGCCATCGCGGTGGTCAGCTGCTACGCCGGACCCGTGGAGGCAGGTGAGCGTGCCGTCTGCGCGCTCCGCCAGTTCGGGACTCCGCTCGTGGATCTGGTCGGACCCACGTTGTACGTCGACCATCAGAGCGGCATCGACGACACCGTCCCCCATGGCTGGCACTACTACTGGAAGGCCACGAACCTCACCGGCCTGTCCGACGCGGTCATCGACATCGTCGCCGAGCATGCCTACGGCGCCACCTCACCGAGGTCGTACGCGGCGATATTTCACATGGGTGGCGCAGTTGCTCGAGCGCCTCGGGGCGCCACCGCCTACCCGGAACGCGATGTGGATCACAACATGAGCATCGATGCTGTATGGCTCCCGGAGCAGGACGACACTGTCGGGACAGCTGAGGCCGCGTGGGCACGAGCATTCCTCGACGCTCTCGAATCCCATCGTGCCGGCGTCTACGTGAACTTCCTGGACTCCGACGACGGCACGAGCCGCGTCCGCGAGGCCTACGGCGACGCCAACTACCGGCGGCTCGCCGAAGTGAAAGCCAAGTACGACCCCGAGAACGTGTTCCACAACAACAAGAACATCCAGCCTGCCACGCCGGCGCAGTGAGCGCTCACGCATCGACTCGTGTCGCGGACCCGAGACGCGACCGCCACCTACCGCCGGCTCGGCGCCCGGTGCCCCGGTGGTCGAGTGGCTCGGTCGGGCACGTGGCTCGGAGCGGACGGTCGCCGTTGGCTCACAGGGGCGGCACTCAGTCGGTCGTCACCACGACCTTGCCGTGGGCGAGTCCCTCGCCGACGTACCGCAACGCTTCCGGCACCTCGTCGAGCCCGAACGTGCGGTCGATGTGGATGCCGATGTCGCCCGCGACGCCGAGGTCGGTCAA